>SCRU01000176.1 GCA_004323695.1 Burkholderiaceae bacterium | reverse complement strand
GCGCAACCGGCGCCGGGCCAGCGCGAGCGTCAAGCGCATCGCCCAACAGCACGTGCTGGACCTGAGCGCGCGCATCACGGCGATGCAGGCCATGCAGCGCACGCTGCAGAACCTGCTGCAACACTGCCACGGCGACGAGCGGCCCGACTGCCCGATCCTGGACGACCTCGCTTCGCGCGGCACCGTTGCCACCGGGCACTGAGGCCACCAGCTGATGACTGGCCCGTTCGTACAACCGGCAAAGGAAGGCACACATGCCGTCGGATCAGGGAAGATTCTCTCGAAAGATCACCTGACTGCGCGTAGTCTCGACCCCTGAGAGGGTTTCCCGCCGGTCGCGAAGATTGGCGAAAATGCGAACGCAACTCATGACGGCACTGTGAGGACTCTGATTGATCAATGCGTCCATTGTTCCATCGATCAGCAGCGCCCGAGTATCGGGCGTGAGACCATGACCGACAAAAACAATCTTGTGCTCCTGGCCACATTCCTTGAGAGCGCGACCGATGCCCTCCGCGCCGCCGCCTATGTTGTAAATCGCAGCCAGGTCCGAATGCTGCTTGAGTAAAGCAAGCGTCTGGCGGTAGTTGGTTTGCTCGTCGTCATACCCTTCTCGCAGGCCGAGCACTTTCATCTGGGGGTATTGCTCGGCGAACAGGTGCAGGAAACCGGCTTCGCGTTCCTCGTGAGCGCGGTAGCTCAGCGAGCCCGCGATCATGGCGACCTTGGCCCGGCGCGATGGTCCGACGAAGCGCGCAATGAGGTAGGCGGCCGTGCGTCCGGCCGCACGGTTGTCGAGTCCAACGTAAGCCACCCGTCGGGAATCGGACAGATCTGAAATCAGCGTCACTGTGGGCACGCCGTCGCCAGCGAGTTGCGCAACGGCTTCTCTCACGGCCGGATCCTCTAGCGGCATGAAGGCGATACCGTCGCATTTGGCCCCTCGACGCCTCAACATCCTGGCCAGTGCATCGGAGTTGAAACTCTCGATGAACGCCACCCGGCATTTGACGTTGAAAGGAGCCCAGTGCTCCTGCGAAAAGAGGACCCATTCACCCAGCATGTGCAGGAAGCGACTGCTGCGGTCCGGCAGGATAAACAGAAGCTGCATCGGCGGCGGCGCCAGTGCTTCATACAACGCGTCTTTTGGGAGGTACTTCAATTCTCCTGCCGCCTTGAGCACGCGCTGCACCGTCGCAGATCGAACACCGGGCCGGCGATTGAGAACGCGATCGACCGTGGCAGTGGAAACACTGGCCAGCCTCGCGACGTCAACGATGCCCGGCAGAGTCCGGGTCATCGCAGGCGCCTCAGAAACAACATTCCAAAACCATCAAATTCAATCATTACTGTGGCTTTAGGTTTGCACCATCTGAGCATATCGTAACGCTCGATTTTCGGCAATGTTGCCGTGATGAACTCCGTGGAACGTTATGAACATAAAACCTCGACTGCATGGCCGGGTGGCCATCGTATTTGGTGCCGGCTCAGTCGGCGAGGGCTGGGGCAACGGCAAGGCCGCTGCAACGGCCTATGCGCGCAACGGTGCCAAAGTTATAGCCGTCGACCGTGATCTCGCCGCCGCCGAGGTGACTTGCGAAATCATTCGCACAGAGGGCGGCGATGCGCTGGCCGTGGCGGCCGACGTGACCATGCTGACACAGGTTCAACAAGCGGTGCAACAAGGGGTCGGCCACTTTGGCGGCATCGACATCCTGCACAACAACGTTGGCATCACCTCCCAAGGTGGGCCCGTCGAAACAACGGAGGAGGTGTGGGATCGCGTGATGGCAGTCAATGTCAAGAGCATGTACCTAACCTGCAAGTGTGTGCTGCCCCTGATGGAAGCGCAGGGGCGAGGTGCCATCATCAACATTGGTGCGCTGGGTGGCGTGCGCTGGACGGGTTATGCGTATTGCGCCTACGCCGCGTCAAAGGGCGCCGTCAATTCGCTGACCCAGAGTGTGGCGCTGCAATACGCCGCCAGGGGAATTCGGGCCAACTGCATCCTGCCCGGCGTCATGGACACGCCTCACATTCACCAGCACATTGCGGGGTTTTACAAGAGCACCGAAGAAATGGTGGCGGCGCGCAATCGCCTGTCGCCGACGGGGCAAATGGGCGACGGATGGGACGTCGCCAATGCCGCGGTGTTTTTGGCCTCGGACGAAGCGCGTTACATCAACGGCGTCGAATTGATGGTGGATGGTGGCATGCATGCTCGCTGCAATTGAGCAGTCATCAAACAATCATAAAAACCATCAAATTCCATCAGAAATGAAAATTGCAGGGGCGATCATTGACGTCTACTGTCACGGGGTCCGGCGCGGTCGTTCTGAAAAGGGATCTTCGACGAGATCGGTCACAAATATTCATCAAAGGAGACACAGCAAATGGTTCAATCAACTGTTATCAGCCGCCGCAGCTTGCTGCGCACCATCTCGACCCTCCCCGCGGCAGGTGTTGTAAGCGCCCTGCCCGGGTTGGCCCACGCCGCACCGGAGTTTTCGTTCAAGTTTGGCACCAATCTGCCCACAAGCCACCCGCTGAATATACGCGCGCAACAGGTTGCCGCACGCGTCGCATCGGAAAGCAAGGGCCGCATGGAAATCCAGGTGTTTCCCAATAACCAGTTGGGCGGCGACACAGATATGCTGGAGCAAGTGCGCAGCGGCGGCATCGATATCTTTAACCCGGGCACGATGATCATCGCCGCGGTGGCCCCCATCAGCGCGATCACGGCGGTTGGATTCGCCTTCAAGAACTACGATCAGGTCTGGAGTGCGGTGGACGGTCCGCTTGGCAACAGCATTCGCGCCGCCTTTGCCAAGATCGGCCTGTATACGTTCGAGAAGATGTGGGATAACGGTTTCCGCCAGATCACAACCAGTACGCACCCCGTCAACGTTGCAACCGATCTCCGTGGCATGAAAATCCGGGTGCCCGTCAGTGTGATGGGGGTTTCGCTGTTCAAGTCGCTTTTGGCGTCTCCCACCAGTCTGCAGTTCAGCGAGGTCTATTCGGCGCTACAGACCAAGATCGTGGATGCACAGGAGAACCCGCTGGCGATCGTGCAAACCGCCAAACTGTACGAGGTTCAGAAGTACTGCTCGCTAAGCAACCATAGTTGGGATGGATATCACCTCGTGGTGAACGGAAACTCGTGGAAAAGCCTCCCGAGCGACTTGAAGACCATCGTCGCACGTGCGTTCAACGAGGCCGGCCTGCAGGAGCGCGAAGACCTGCGCAAACTCGATGAATCGCTGCAAGCCGACCTTGCCAGCAAAGGCATGATCCTCAACAAGGCCCTCCCTGACAGCTTCCGCGCCCAGCTCCGAAAGGCAGGCTACTACGCCCAATGGAAGGCCAAGTTCGGCAATGAAGCATGGGCCCAGCTCGAGGCCGTCGTCGGGAAAGTGTCCTGACATGAACCCCGGGTACGCCGAAAGCATGGAGACGGCGACGGCGACTACAACGGAGGTCATTGCGAGCAGGTGGTCGATGGGCCTGGCCAAACTCGATCGCTGGCTCGGTGTCTGCACCGAAATCCCCGCCGCCATACTGGTTTTCGCGGACATCCTGGTCCTGCTGGCTGGCGTGATCGCCCGCTACGTATTCAACGCACCGCTTGTCTGGACTGATGAGGTGGCCGGGATCATCTTCCTGTGGATGTCCATGCTCGGTTCGGTAGTGGCATTGCGGCGCGGCGAGCACATGCGCATGACGGCCTTTGTGTCGAAGTCTTCCCCCGAAACGCGCGCATTTCTTGATGTGGTCGCTATCGCCGCAGCGCTGGCTTTCCTGGTGATGGTCGTGTACCCGGCCTTCGAGTACGCCTCCCAGGAAGCCATCGTCATGACGCCTGCGCTGGCGATTAGCAGCGCATGGCGCGCCGCTGCATTGCCGGCGGGGATCCTGCTGATGGCCCTTGCAGCCGTGGTTCGCCTGTTGCGAACCAACTCCGTGACACGTTCAGTCAAGGCACTCGCGCTGGTGTCACTCGTATGCGCCGGCTTCTGGTTGCTCGCGCCAGAGCTGTTCCCGCTTGGAAAATTGAATCTCGTGATTTTCTTTGTTGGTGTGGTGGGTGCCTGCGTGTTTGCTGGCGTGCCGATCGCCTTTTCCTTCGCGTTGGCGACGTTCGGCTTTCTTGCGCTTACCACCCACACGCCGATGGTTGTATTAGTGGGCCGCATGGACGAGGGCATGTCGCATCTGATTTTGCTGGCGGTGCCATTGTTTGTTTTCCTCGGGCTGCTGATCGAGATGACCGGTATGGCGCGCGCCATGGTGCAGTTTCTTGCCAGTCTTCTGGACCATGTGAGCGGAGGGCTGAGCTACGTTCTGATCGGTGCAATGTTCCTGGTATCAGGAATTTCGGGATCCAAGGCGGCCGATATGGCGGCGATCGCTCCAGTACTATTTCCCGAGCTCAAAAAGCGCGGCGCCAAGCCCGGCGACCTCGTCGCGCTGCTTTCCACAGCAGGCGCAGTGACCGAGACGATCCCACCTTCGATTGTGTTGATCACCATCGGCTCCGTTACGGGTGTATCCATTGCGGCTCTTTTCACCGGTGGCCTGCTGCCAGGCGTGGTAATGGGCGTAGCGCTGTGCGCCGTGGTGTGGTGGCGCTATCGGGGTGAAGATCTGTCAAGCAGAAAGCGTGCAACCTCGCGCGAAATCTGGCGCACCCTGGTGTACGCGCTGCCGGCCGTTATCCTGCCTTTTGTCATCCGAACTGCCGTGGTCGAAGGCGTCGCCACCGCCACCGAGGTATCGACTATCGGAATCGCTTATTCGGCCGTCGTCGGCGTCGCCGTTTATCGCCAATTCGACGTGAGGCGGCTGCTCCCCATGCTGGTTGAAACGGCAAGCCTGTCGGGCGCAATCCTTTTCATCATTGGGGCCGCGACCGGCATGGCGTGGGGACTCACACAGTCGGGTTTTGCCCGCGACCTGGCGAATGCCATGGAGAAAATGCCCGGTGGCGGCGCCGGCTTCATGGCGATCTCGATCGTCGCATTCATCGTGTTGGGCAGCGTACTTGAGGGCATTCCTGCCATCGTGCTGTTCGGCCCGCTCATGTTCCCGATCGCGCGCGCCGTAGGCGTGAACGAGGTGCACTACGCCATGGTCGTGGTGCTTTCGATGGGCCTTGGTCTGTTCGCTCCGCCATTCGGTGTCGGCTACTACGCGGCCTGCGCGATCGGCAAGGTCGACCCCGCGGAGGGTATCCGTCCGATCTGGGGCTACCTTGCCGCCGTTGTCGTCGGCCTGATCGCCGTCGCCGCCGTGCCATGGCTCTCGACCGGCTTCCTCAAGTAGCAATTCGCATTCGAAAGAAACCCATGAGCAGACATTTTGGAGAAATCCGCCAGATAGCCTATCTGGTCCCCGATATCGAGGCGGCAATGGACTATTGGGCCAGCGTGCTCGGAGTCGGGCCCTGGTATTACAACCCACGGGTCCCCATCACCAACTACACCTACCGCGGCGAGCGATACGAGCCGCACAATTCTGTCGCACTGGCCAACGCCGGCGGCTTGCAGGTGGAGTTGCTGCAAACACGTAACGATGTGCCGTCGATGTACCGCGATTTCACTCGTGCCGGCCGCACCGGCGCTCAACATGTGGCCTATTGGACCGAGGACTTCGATGCCGACCTGAAGAGAGCGGAGGAGGCCGGCTTGTCGGTCTGCATGAGTGGCGAAGTCGGTGAAGGCGGACGCTTTGTCTACTTTGAAGATCAGGGAAATCACCCCGGCTGGCATCCTGGTGCAACGGTCGAATTGTCCGAGGTCAGCGGCGCCAAGGGCCGGTTATTCAAGCAGATCCGAGACGCGGCAATTGGCTGGGATGGTTCTAACCCAATTCGTGCTTTTCCCGATCTGAGCAAGATATGAACGCCGTCCTGAACGCCACCTATCTGATCGAGACACCGCTCGATCCTGCCGCTGTAGCCGACATCATGGCAGGTGAGCAGTCGTGCGGGACATTCGCACGGGTGCAAGGTGAGACCGATGCCTTGCGGGCACGTGCGCGAGCGGTGGTGCAATCAATCGAGGTCCTCGAGTCGGTGACACAGCCGAGTCTGTCCAGTGCGTTTCTGCAGCGTCACGATCACGATGGTCCGTTTCATCGCGCGCGCGTGCGCATCGCCTATCCGGTGGACAACATCGGTGCCAACCTGCCGACGCTTGCTGCCACGGTGGCGGGCAACCTCTATGATTTGGGCGAAGTGACGGGTTTGCGACTCGAGCAGATCGAACTGCCAAGTGAATATCGTGCACGCTTCGAGTATCCCGCGCTCGGCATTAAAGGAACGCGTCGGGCTACCGGTGTCGCACAGGGTGCATTGGTCGGCACCATCATCAAGCCAAACGTTGGTCTGTCGGCGCATGAGACGGCCGAATTGGTCGCACGCCTTTGCTCGGCCGGCGTAGATTTCATCAAGGACGATGAGGTCTGTGCAGACCCGGCGCACGCGCCGTTGGCACAACGCGTTCCGGCCGTGATGACGGCGGTGCGCGCGCATCGCGACCGCACGGGCAAAAACGTGATGGTCGCCTTTAATATCTCCGATGAGACCGACGCCATGCTCCGCCACGCCGATCTCGTCGAGCGAGAAGAAGGAAGCTGCGTAATGGCAAGTCTGAACTGGTGCGGCTTCTCGGCTATTCAGACCTTGCGGCGACATACGAGACTCGCAATTCACGGACATCGCAATGGCTTCGGTGCGATGTCGCGCCATCCCATGCTGGGCATCGGTTTCCAGGCCTATCAGACTCTGTGGCGCCTGGCCGGCGTCGACCACATGCATGTGCACGGTCTCCAGGGCAAGTTCGCGCAGCACGACAGCGAGGTCATTTCGTCGGCGCGCGATTGCTATACGCCGTTGACCGAAGATAAGGACGACACCGTGATGCCTGCCTTTTCTTCAGGCCAATGGGCAGGCACGGTGCCGGCAACCTGGGCTGCATTGGGCTGCGACGACCTGCTGTTCATGGCGGGCGGCGGTGTCCTTGCGCATCCGGGCGGGGCGCGTGCGGGCGTCGCCAGCATTCGCCAGGCCTGGACTGCGGTGCGAGCGGGGCAGAAGCTCGCCGATGCTGCGCGCGAGGCGCCGGAGCTCGCCCAGGCGCTGCGCTTCTTCGGAAAATGACGCCCCTCCCGTTACTCTTCTACGGCGACGACTTCACCGGGGCCACCGACGCGTTGGCCACCGCGGCGCGCGCAGGTCTTCGCAGTTTGCTGCTACTGGAGTTGCCAGATGCCGCTCGCTTGGCGTCGCTCGGGGCGCTTGATTGTCTGGGTATCGCGGGCGCGGTCCGCTCAATGCCGCCCGCTGAAATGCGGGACGAACTCGCTCCCGTGGCGTCACTCGCGCAGACATTGGCGCCGCGTGTGCTGCACTACAAGACATGCTCAACTTTCGACAGCTCACCTGAAATTGGAAGCATCGGTGAAGCTGTCCGGATACTGGCACCCGCCGTTGCAGCAGAAGTTGTTGCCATCGTAGGTGGGCAGCCGAATTTGGGGCGGCATTGTCTGTTCGGTAATCTGTTTGCCTCCGCAGGGACCAATGGTGATGTGTTCCGGATCGATCGTCATCCGACCATGAGCCGACATCCCGTTACACCCATGCGCGAGGCCGACCTGCGGGTTCATCTCGCGCTGCAGGGTCTCGAAGGGATTGGCCTTGTGCCATGGACGCTCTATGCTGAAGGCGAAGAAGCACTGACGGCGCACCTCGAAAAGCTCGGCCATGCAGGTCATCAAGCCGTGTTGTGGGATGTCGCCGAGGCAGCACATCTGCCGAGTGTGGGACGCGCGCTGTGGGCGCAGGCGCAGAAGGCCCCCATGTTCGCGGTCGGACCGAGCAGCGTGATAGAAGCGATTGCCGGAGAGCTGAACGCGAACGCGCCAACGACGCTAGCACCGGTCGAGCCTGCACGAGGGCCGGTGTTGGTACTGGCAGGTAGTCTTTCCCCCGTGACGGCGCGTCAGGTTGCGGCTGCCCGATCTTTTGACGTGGTACGTCTTGATCCAGTGCGGTTGATCGAACCCGGCGGTAGCTATCGGCAGACTGCTGCGTACGACCTCGCAGCGCGTCTCCGGGCCGGTAACCATGTCCTCGCTTGCACCGTGCCGATGGAGGGCGCGCAGGCGGCGATTTCTGCACGCGAACTGGCACAGGTCGGCGGCCGGCTATTGGCCGACGTCCTGCGTGCTACACCAGTAACGCGCGTCGGCATAGCCGGCGGCGACACGTCGAGTTACGCGACGCGCGCGCTGTGCGCTTGGGGCCTCACTTACGCCGGGCAACTGGGGCCCGGTGTCCCGCTGTGCCGTTTGTGCAGTGAGGACATCGCCATGGATGGCATGGAATTGATGCTCAAAGGGGGGCAAATGGGGCACGAAGACATCTTCGAACGCCTGATTCACGGACTGTCGCAGTGAGCCAAGGCAGAAATCGACAAGCGTCATCAGCCCAGCTCGACGCATCAGACGCACCTGTTTTAATAGCGGTTTATCTATATTCCGTAACGGTTACCGCCTCTTTTCACTTAAGTCCTCGCCCCCTCAACCCGGCACCACTTCGCCACCAAGCGCGAGCAGCAGGTCCGGCACCAGCTTGCGCAGCTCGCCGGTGGCAATCGCCGCATCGGCGTCGAAGCCGTCTTCCCGCTCCTGCGAGGTGCCGTCGAACACGCCCTCCAGAAACGCGATCTTCTTGATCTGCAGGCTCTCGGTCAGCAACAGCGACACGCGCCCCTCCCAGGTCAGTGCGAGCCTGGTCGGCAGCTTGCCGGCCTCGATGTGCTGGCGCACCTCCTCGATGTCGAGCGCGTGGTTCGCATAACGCACTGCCGACTTGCTTTCGTCCGCCGCCTTCAGCTCGCACTCGCGGTCCACGCTGAAGCCGGCCGGCGGCTCCTGGCTCGTGAGCCATTCGGACATCGCCGCGGCCGGTGAAGTTTTGGTGTTGAGCAGCGTCAGCGACAAGCCTTCCAGCGACTTCACCAGCGCTGTCGCGACCTCATCGGCCCTGGCCTGGCTGGCGGCGTCGATCAGCGCCAGCGAGGCCGCCGGGTCGATCCACACATTCATGCGCGCCTGCCTGGTAAAGGCCATCGGCAGCAAGGTCTGGCGCAGTTCTTCCCTGATCTCGCGGACTTCCTTGCGCCCGGGTTTGCGCCCGGTGCTCGCCTCGATCTGCGCAACCTGTTCCTGCGCTTTGCGGTTCACCACCGAGCCGGGCAGTACCTTGGCCTCGGTCATGAATTTCAAAAGCAGCTGGCCACCGACCGACTCCACCAGCGCGCCATGCGCCTCGCCGCGCGGTTCCACCCAGCCGGCCGACTGCTCCTGGCTGGCCGCACACGCGACAAAGCGCGCGGGCTCCAGCGCCGCTTCCATCTGCGCCGGCTGCGCGGACCATCCGGCTCCAATCCGATACACGATCACATTCTTGAACACTGGCACCCTTTTCAACAGTTGGTTTGGAGCCCGATTGTGGACGCACACGCCTCGCGACCAACTTTACACAGCCTCATGCGCGCGCAACGGCGCGGATACACGGCTCGCGCAGACTTGCCCACATCCCGATGCCCACGTCGCGGCATCGGGCTTGTTCAAAGGAAGATCTCATGAAGCTACTGTCCAGGCACACCCTGCTCGCCGGCCTGCTCGCCACCGCCGGTTTCGCCACCCTGGCGCAGACCCCGCCGCCGCCCGCCACACCGGGGCCCGCGCAGATGCAGCAGCACGATCCGGCGCAATGGCGCGCGAAGATGGCCGAGCGCCACGCCAAACACATGGCCAAACTCAAGACGGAACTGGGCATCACGCCGCAGCAGCAAGGCGCGTGGAACAGCTTCGCCGAGGCGATGCAGCCGCCGGCGCCGCCCCAGAAGGCGTCGCGCGAGCACATGCGCGCCGAGTTCACGAAGATGACCACGCCCGAGCGCATCGACCAAATGCGCGCGCTGCGCGATCGGCGCGCGGCGCTGATGGACCAGCGCGACATCGCGACCAAGACCTTTTATGCGGCGCTTACGCCCGAGCAGCAGCAGAAGTTCGACAAGATCACGCTGCGCATGATGCACCGTCGCGACCATCACGGCGGGTGGCACGGGCCGCAGCGCGGTTGACCGGCCCCGGCGCGCCACGGCAGCCGCCGGCCGGCGCGCTCAAGCCAGCAACCGCCGCAATTCACCGCTGGCGATCAGCCGCGCCAGGTCGCCGGCGCCACCCACCAGGGTCCCGCGCACGAACACCATGGGCAGGGTCGGCCAGCCGGTCCACAGCTTGAGCGCATTGCGCCGGCGCCACTGGCTGAAGTAGCTGCCATATTCCAGGTAGTGGTACGCCACGCCGGCCGCGTCCAGCGCGCGGCGCGCCTTCTTCGGAAACGGGTTCATGCCCATGCCCACCACCAGCACCGGGTGCTGCGCGACGGCCGCCTGTACCTCGGCCACGATGGCCTGCTGGTGCGTGGCAATCCTGTCGCGGATTGCGGGGTGGATGTGGGCTTCGTCCAGGATCGGGCGCGGCATGGTGAACTCCGGTGAACAACCAGTGGAAGATTATCGGCGTTGCGTCATTTTGTAAGCATGCACGCGCCGTGTTTCACAAGCACACAAGGGCCTGTTGCACGGCTGTTAAGATGCGGCTCGCTGCCCTGTCCAGCACCCGAAATCCCCCCTGTCCATGACCGTTGCCCTTGCAGGACGCGCCCCTGCCACGTTCGAGATCAAGAGCGCCAACCTGCCCCTGGTCGCGCTGCTGCTCAAATCCACGGATCTGGCCGTCCTGTCCGACGAAATGGAGCGGCATTACGGCGATCTCCCGAATTTTTTTGACCACGACCCGCTGGTCATCGACCTGTCGCCGCTGCATCCGGACGCCGCGGCGGGCGGCGACGCAGGCGTGGATTTTCCGGCACTGGTCGCACTGTTGCGCCGCTACCGCGTGACGCCGATCGCGGTCCGGGGCGGCAGCGCGGCGCAGATGGAAGCGGCGCAGCAGGCGGGGCTGGCTGCCGCGCCGGATGCCACGCTGGCCGCGCCCGTGCCGGCGCCCACGGAGATGGTGGCGCCATCGGCCATGGTCATCGACCGGCCGCTGCGCTCGGGCCAGCAGGTATACGCCAAGGGGCGCGACCTGGTGCTGTTGCAGATGGTCAACCCCGGTGCCGAGATCATTGCCGACGGCCACATCCACGTGTACGCGCCGCTGCGCGGCAAGGCCATCGCGGGCGCGCGCGGCAACGCGCAGGCGCGCATCTTCGCGCTGTGCATGGAGCCCGAACTGATTTCCATCGCCGGCATCTACCGCACCAGCGAGGTCGCGCTGCCGCCCGAGGTGTGGTCCAAACCTACGCAGGTGTATCTGGCGGGCGAGCCGGGCGAAGGCAAACTCGTGATGTCGCCCCTGAAAGCCTGAAAGCATGACACCCCCACGCTTGTCACTACGTGTACTGCACTGCCCCCCGAGGGGGCCGTGGCCGGCTTGGGGCGGCCCGGCGCCGGCCTGATCATTTCATTCTCAAAGGAATTATTCCCATGGCAAGAATCATCGTCGTGACGTCCGGCAAGGGCGGGGTCGGCAAGACCACCACCAGCGCCAGCTTCGCCAGCGGGCTGGCCCTGCGCGGGCACAAGACCGCCGTGATCGACTTCGACGTCGGCCTGCGCAACCTGGACCTCATCATGGGCTGCGAGCGCCGCGTGGTGTACGACCTCATCAACGTGATCCACGGCGAGGCGAACCTGCACCAGGCGCTGATCAAGGACAAGCAGTGCGAGAACCTGTTCGTGCTGGCCGCCTCGCAGACGCGCGACAAGGAAGCGCTCACCAGGGACGGCGTGGAGAAAGTGCTGCACGACCTGGCTGGCATGGGCTTCGAGTACATCGTGTGCGACTCGCCCGCCGGCATCGAGACCGGCGCGCTGATGGCCATGCACTTCGCCGACGAGGCGCTCGTGGTCACGAATCCGGAGGTGTCGTCGGTGCGCGACTCCGACCGCATCCTGGGCATGCTGTCGAGCAAGACCAAGCGCGCCATCGACGGCAAGGAACCGATCAAGGAACACCTGCTGATCACACGCTACAACCCGGGCCGCGTGGACCAGGGCCAGATGCTGTCGCTGCAGGACATCCAGGACATCCTGCGCATCAAGCTGATCGGCGTGATTCCCGAATCCGAGTCGGTGCTGCAAGCCTCCAACCAGGGCCTGCCGGCCGTGCACCTGCAGGGCAGCGACGTGTCCGAGGCTTACAAAGACGTGATCGACCGTTTTCTGGGCGCCGACAAACCCATGCGCTTTGTCGACGCGCAGAAAACAGGCTTTCTCAAGCGCCTGTTCGGAGGGAAATGACGCATGGCGATGTCATCCTTCCTGTCCTTCCTGCTCGGCGAGAAGAAGAACACCGCGAGCGTCGCGAAGGAGCGGCTGCAGATCATTCTCGCGCACGAGCGCAGCGGCCGCAGCGCCGCGACGCCCGACTACCTGCCCGCGCTACAGCGCGACCTGGTGGCGGTGATCAGCAAATACATCAAGATCAATCCCGACGACATCAAGGTCAACCTGGAGCGCCAGGACAACCTGGAAGTTCTCGAAGTCAAGATCGAGCTGCCGGACGCCAAGTAGTCGCTATACAAATCGCAGCTTTCTTTCCTTATGGGATAAGGGCAAAGCACCGATTTCGTTCACATTTCCAGCGATCGTGGTGCACAAGAAGCCTTCAGATCAGTAGCGCCGTGATGGCCAGCCCGGGCTGCGCGTTGCGCACCTCGAGCGTCCCGCCGTGCGCTTCGGCGACCAGCCGGCACAAATACAGGCCCAGGCCGACGCCGCCGGTGGCGCGCTGGCGGGCGCTGTCGGTGCGGTAGAACGGTTCGGTAAGGTGTTCGAGCTGCGCGGCGTCCACGCCGGGGCCGAAGTCCCGCACCTCGATCAGCACGCCCCCACCTTCGGTGCGCAGCGAAATGCGCGGCGGCTGTGGCGCACCAGTGCTGTAGCGCAGCGCGTTGCCCAGCAGGTTGCGCACCAGCAGGCGCACGCGGGTGCGGTCCAGCAGCCGTGCCGGCAGCGCCCGCAGCGTTTCAGGCAGGTCGAGTTGCACCGCAGCGCCATCGGCCTGCTCCGCGACCACCTCGCGAACCAGCGCAGCCAGGTCGACCGGCTCGCGCTGCAGCGCCGCGTGCGGGCTCGCAAGGCGCTCGCTCTCCAGCAGGTCGCTGATCAGGTCGCGCATCTCGTTCAGGTCGCGCAGCAATGCGTCGCGCTCGGTGCGGCCTTCGGGCGTGGCCGGCAGCAGCTCGGCATTCAGGCGCGCGCGCGTCAGCGGCGAGCGCAGCTCGTGGCTCAGCGCCAGCAGCAGCGCGCGCTTGGCATCGAGCATGCCTTCAATGTCGTGCGCCATGGTGTTGATGCGTCGCGCCAGGTCGCCCAGCTCGTCCTTGCGCCGCAACGGGATCGGCTGGTCGAACTGGCCGCCCCCAAAACGCTCGGCCCCCGCGCGGATGTCGTCCAGCGGTCGCAGCAGCCGGCGCACGTAGCTGTAGGCGCCGACGATCAACGCCAGCAGCAGCGCCAGCGTGAGCCAGCCGATGCCATGCGGCGCGTTCTGCCAGTTGGGCGTGTCGAGCGAAAAGCTCACGCGGTCGCCATTGGCCAGCGTGCGGCTCAGCACGTCCGAAGCGTGCCCTTCACGCCCTTCTCCCCAGCGCCGCGCACCGCGCCCGGGGTTCGAATCCCAGTTGATGCCCGGCCCCTGGATGCGGATCGCGATGGGCAGCCGCTTTGTGAGCGCCCGCGCGCGCGCGATGTCGGGCGGCGTGCCGATCTCGGCGGTAAGCCGGTCAATGTAGTCGGTGACGAGTGGCAGGCCGGCGTCGCGCCACCCACTCGCAAACGTGCCGCGCATGCCGCCGATGAACACCAGGCCCATCGCCAGCGCGAGCAGCAAAAACACCGTGATGAGCCGCGCGCGCAGCGAATGGCGCCAGCGGTGCCGCCAGCGCCGGCGCTCCTGGTGGCGTGCCGTGTGGCCCATCAGAGCTTGCCGACCGCGAGCGCATAGCCGGCGTTGCGCAGCGTCTTGATGCAGTCCAGCGGCTCCAGCTTCTTGCGCACCCGCTCACCACGATGTCAACGGCGCGCGTGTAGAGCTCGGCCTCGTGGCCGCGCAGGCGGTTCAGGATGTCGTCGCGGCTGAACACCTTGCCGGGCTCGGACGCGAGCAGCGCCAGCAGCTCGAACTCGGTGCCCGTGAGCTCGACCGGCTCGCCGTGGCGCAGCACCTCGCGCTTGTCCAGGTCGATGGCGAGCCCGTCGAACACCCGGCGCTGCGGGCTCGCGGCCACCGGCGCCGCCACGCGCTGGCGGCGCAGGATCGTCTGCACGCGCGCCACCAGCTCGCGCGGCTCGAAAGGCTTGGGCACGTAGTCGTCGGCGCCAAGCTCGAGTCCGACCACGCGGTCCATCACGTCGCCGCGCGCGGTCAGCATGACGATCGGGATGTCGCTTTCCTTGCGGATCTCGCGGCACAGCGCAAAGCCGTCCATCTCGGGCAGCATCACGTCGAGGATCGCCGCGTCGTAGTGCACGGCGCGCAACCTGGCCAGACCCTCGCCCGGCCGCGTCGCGCTGTCGAGCGTGCAATCGAAACGCGCGAAGTAGCTGGCCAGCGGTGCCGCCAGGTGTTCGTCATCGTCGATCAGCAGGATGCGGGGCATGG
>SCRU01000175.1 GCA_004323695.1 Burkholderiaceae bacterium | reverse complement strand
GCACGGCAATGGGTGTGCTGCAAGGTCCCGATGCGGACTCTTGCAGGTTTCCATGGATTGGCAGGGTCCATGGCGGCGCCGAGAGGGCCGATGCGCAGTGCCCCACGTTCAGTCTGCCCTGGTCTCGAACGGATTGAGCAGTTCCACCCCGAAATCAGAGAAGTCCCCGACGTTGCGTGTGACCACCGTCAATCGGTGCCGCAGGGCCGTTGCCGCGATCATGGCATCTTCGTACAGCGTGTCGGAGCGCCGGTGCATGAGCCGCGCCCACAGACGGAAGGTGTCCGCGTCCATCGCCAGCACGTTGTAGGACGCGGCCACCAGATCGGCCCACTGCTCGATCTCGCGCGCTTTGGCCTGGTCCTGCTCGCGGGTGAGTTCGATGCCGGCCTGAATCTCGCCCAGGCTCACCGCCGAGATGTGCAAATCGGCATCGGCCGCCGATTCAAGCCAGGCGAGCACTGCGCCGTGCGGGCGTGCCCTGCGCAATTCGGAAATGACGTTGGTGTCGAGCAGGTACATGCCGCTTCACCGCAGGGGCTCGAGACGCCGCCTGCGCGCCGCACCGCGCCGTGGAACCAACTGCTCCGTGCGCGCGGCCGGCGACAGGAGAAGCTCCTTGATCGACGGCCTGGCCGCGGACTGCAACCGCTGCCACTGCGCGGCCGGCACCAGCACGGCCGTCTCGGTGCCACGGCGGGTCACCATCTGCGGCCCGTGCGTGAGGCAGGCATCCAGGAATTCGCTGAAACGCGCCTTCGCGTCCTGTACAGGCCAAGTTTTCATGTCACGCTCCCCATATAACCAGTCATGTGACTAGTTTACAACCAACTCGCTCCAGTTGATCAAGGGGAGAATGAGGGTCAGATTCCAATAAGCCGCACACGGGTTTGTCTCGAAGGCGGGAGTGCCAATATACTGTATATTTATTCATATATAGAGGTCGCATGGCATCCTGCAAGGCTTTTGGAGCCAACGCCTACATGCTGCACCGTGCCGGCTTCACGGAGGCCGGGACGTGAGCGAGGTTCTGATTCCCCTGCACGCCCTCAAGGGCCGCGGCGCGGCCACGCGCATCGCGCACCGTTTCGAGCGCGACGCGCGCGAGGCGTTCGACGACGGCTGGGACACCCTGGCGGACGAGGCGCCAGGCGATGCGGCATTGCCCGCCACGCAGGTCACGTTCGAGGATGCCCAAAGCGCGCTCACCCACAACGACTCGCCCGATATTTATTTCGACTACGGCCTCAATCCCTACCGCGGCTGCGAGCACGGCTGCGTGTACTGCTATGCGCGGCCCACGCACAGCTACCTGGGCCTGTCGCCGGGGCTGGATTTCGAGACGCGCATCGTCGCCAAACGCAACATTGCCGCCGTGCTGGCGCGCGAGCTGGCCGCGCCGCGCTACGTGCCGCGCATGATTGCGCTGGGCACGGTGACCGACCCGTACCAGCCGGTGGAGCGCGAGCTGCGCATCACGCGCGGCGTGGTCGAGCTGCTGCAGCGCTGCCGGCATCCGCTGGGCGTGGTGACCAAGGGCAGCGGCGTGGAGCGCGACCTGGACCTGCTTGCGCCCATGGCGCAGGCCGGGCTTGCGGCGGTGTATGTGACGATCACCACGCTCGACGCGCGCCTGGCGCGCATCCTGGAGCCGCGCGCCGCCGCGCCCTGGCGGCGCCTGCGCACCCTCCGCACGCTGGCTGACGCGGGCGTGCCGGTGGGCGTCAGCGTGGCGCCGCAGATTCCGTTCGTGAACGACGACATGGAGCAGGTGCTGGCCGCCGCGTGGGAGGCGGGCGCGCGCAGCGCCTTCTACACCGTGCTGCGCCTGCCGTGGGAGCTCGCTCCGCTGTTTCGCCAGTGGCTGGCGCTGCATTACCCGCAGCGCGCCGCGCGCGTGATGGCGCGCATCCACGAGATGCGCGGCGGCAAGGATTACGACAGCGACTTTGCCACGCGCATGCAGGGCAGCGGCCCATGGGCGGACCTGATCGGGCAGCGCTTCGAGAAGGCGTGCCGGCGCCTGGGTTTCAACCGCGAGCGCATCGCGCTCGACACGGGCCAGTTCCGCCGCGGCGCCGCGCAGGGGCAGGGCAGCCTGTTCTAGCGCCGGGCGCCCGCGCCCGTCAACGCAGATAGCTGCGGTTCAGCCGCACTTCCAGTTTCTTCTGCAGCATCTCGAAGAACGCGCTCATCGCCCAGTAGATGCCTGCGGCGAGCAGGTACAGCGGAAAGGGCTGGAAGGTGGTGGCGATCACGGTCTTGGTGGACAGCATCAGCTCGCTCACCGAAATCACAGACACCAGCGAGGTGTCCTTGATCAGGCTGATCAGGCTGTTCGACAGGCTCGGCACGGCCAGGCGCAGCGCCTGCGGACCGATGACGTAGCGCAGGGTCTGCGCCTGCGACAAGCCCAGGCTGCGGGCGGCATTCCACTGGCCGAGTTCCACGCCGTTGATGGCCCCGCGAATGGTCTCCGACAGATAGGCGCCGACGTTCAGGCTGAGGCCCAGGATGCCCGAGGTGATAGGCCCGAACTGGATGCCGATGCTGGGCAGGCCAAAATAGATCACGAACAGCTGCACCAGCAGCGGCGTGCCGCGCATGCAGCTCACATACAGAGTGGCACCTTGCGACAGCAGGGGCACCCGGGCCAGCCGCGTGACCGCCACCAGCGTGCCCAGCACCGCGCCGAAAACCACGGATGCCACGGCCAGCACCAGGGTGTAGCCGGCGCCCGTGAGCATCACCGGCAGCGCATTGCGCAGCAATTGCGCCAGGCTGTGCAAGTCCATACATCACCCCATTGAATAAAAAAACCCGGCAGCAGCCGGGTTGCAGCGCAGGAAAATTATGGCGCGACCGGTGGCTTGCTGACGTCGCGGTCAAACCATTTGTTGGAGATTTTCGCAAAGCTGCCGTCGGCTTCCATGTCGGCCAGCGCCTTGTCCACCGCCGCCTTGAACTTCGAGTTGCCCTTGACGAACGCGACGCCGGATTCCTCGATCTGGCCCACGGGCGCGCCGGCCTTGAGCGGGAGCTTGGTTTTCTTGATGATGTAGGGGATCAGCAGGCTGTCGTTCATCGCGGCGTCGATGCGCCCGAGGGCCAGATCCTGCAGGTATTCGCTGGAGCCGGGGTAGGTCTTGATATCGATGCCGCCCACCGCCTTGGCCATGTCGGCAAAGTTGGTGCCTTCGCCCACGCCGAGCTTCTTGCCCCGCAGGTCGGCCAGCGACTTGAACACGCGCTTGTCGTCCTTGCGCACGATCAACTGCGGGCTGGAGATGGTGTAGGGCGTGGAAAAATCGAAAGCCTGCTTGCGCTGGTCGGTGATGCCGACCTGGTTGATCACCACGTCGTACTTGCCCGCCTGCAGACCGGCCAGCAGGCCGCTCCATTCCCCCGTGGTGAACTCGGCCTTGACACCCAGCCGCTGCGCCAGCGCGTCGGCCAGTTCGACCTCGAAGCCGGCCAGCTTGCCGTTTTCCTTGTAGTTGAAAGGCGGGTAAGTGCCTTCCATCGCGACGCGCAGCGTGCCCCGGTGCTGGACCGTGTCGAGCAGACCGGTCGCGCCTGCGTGCAGCGCGGTACCCAGAAGGACGGCGACGGCCAAAAACTTTCGAATAAGCATATTCATCCCAGTTGTAAAAAGGTGTTGTTGAAGACGGTTTTGGATATTACAGCGAGTCGTAATCTTGTTCGCAGGCCATCGTTCGACGAACCTGATGCTGCCAGGGGAATCCGACAATCGCGCGCGGCCGCTAATTTTTGGGGTCGACCTCGTGTGCCGTTGGCGTTGCGGCGATGTCGGCCAGCGCATAGAGCGAGTTGAGCGGATTGACCAGATAGCGCAACTGGGTATGGCTCTGCATGGTTGACGCCAGATCTTCATGAAAAACGAGCGTAGCCCCTGCCAGCAAAGCGCAGGACGCTACGAAAACAAAAGCATTGACGACCAGCTGGCGGCCTGGCCGCACGCGCCGCAGGGGCTTGCGCCAGAGCCACGCCGCGGGCAGCACCGCGAGCACCAGCACGCTGGCCAGCATGCGCCAGTTCACTACATTTCTCACCAAGTCCGCCACGCCGCCTGGGTTCACTTGCAGCGCGCGCTGCATCGCCGGGGTGTCGATGACGATGCCGTCGTTCAGCATGAAGTAGGTGCCGAGCGCTGCGGCCAGCAGGAGCAGGGTGACGACCGGCTTGAAGGTCCAGCGCCAGGCGAACAGGCAGAGCAATGCGCTGGTGGCGGCGCCGATCATCACGGCCAATCCGATGCCGAACCAGATGCCGGCTGCGTTGTTGAGTTCGGGCAGTTGCGCCAGCCGCCTCCACAGCGCGAGGTTGCAGACCGTGGCGATCCACAGCGAGACCAGCACGATGGCCCAGACCGGGTGCAGGGCGGCGCGTTCGCGCTGCGGCGAGAAGAAGGACGAGAGCGCGAACTCGGTGCTGCGAAAAAGTTTCAGCGACGACATGGCTGTGCATTGTCGCTGTTTCTGCGGTGCAGGCCCACCCCCCGGATGATCGGTCAGGCGCCGAAAAAGCTCTTGAGCTTGTCGGTCCAGCTGCCTTCGCTGGGCGAGTGTTTGGCGCCGCCTTTTTTGAGCGACTCGTCGAGTTCCTTGAGCAGCTTGCGCTGATGTTCCGTCAGCTTCACCGGCGTTTCCACCGTGATGTGGCAATACAGGTCACCCGGGTAGCTGGATCGCACGCCCTTGATGCCCTTGCCGCGCAGGCGAAACTGCTTGCCGGCCTGGGTTCCCTCCGGAATGTCGATCGCGGCCTTGCCGGCCAGCGTGGGCACGTCGATCTCGCCGCCCAGCGCCGCCGTGGTGAAACCGATCGGCACCTCGCAGTGCAGATCGTCGCCGTCGCGCTCGAAGATGTTGTGTTTCTTCAGGCGGATTTCGATGTACAGGTCGCCCGGCGGGCCGCCATTCGCGCCGGGTTCGCCGTTGCCGGCGCTGCGAATGCGCATGCCGTCGTCGATGCCGGCTGGAATCTTGACCTCCAGCGTCTTCGTCGTCTTGACCTTGCCCTGGCCGTGGCATGTGCCGCACGGCTCGGGAATCAGCTTGCCCGTGCCGCGGCAGGTCGGGCAAGTCTGTTGCACGCTGAAAAACCCCTGGCGCATCTGGACCACGCCGGCACCGTGGCAGGTGGTGCAGTTGACGACCTTGGTGCCGGGTTTGGCGCCCGTGCCGTGGCAGGTGGCGCAGTCGTCCCAGGTGGGAATGCGGATCTGCGCTTCCTTGCCCTGGGCCGCTTCTTCCAGCGTGACCTCCATCGCGTAGCTCAGGTCGCCGCCGCGGAACATCTGCCGGCCCCCCTGAGCCCGTCCCTGGCCGCCGCGCTGGCCGTTGAAGATGTCGCCGAAGATGTCGCCGAACGCTTCCGCAAACCCGCCAAAACCCTCGGCGCCCGGCCCGCCGCGCATGTTCGGATCGACCCCGGCATGGCCGTACTGGTCGTAGGCGGCGCGCTTTTGCGCGTCACTCAGCATCTCGTAGGCTTCCTTGGCTTCCTTGAACTTGCCCTCGGCAGTCTTGGCCGCATCGCCCTGGTTGCGGTCCGGGTGGTACTTCATCGCGAGCTTGCGATAGGCCTTCTTGATCTCGTCCTCGCCCGCGTTCTTGGGAACGCCCAGGGTTTCGTAATAGTCGCGCTTGCTCATTCAGCGATCACTTTCTCAATACGGCGGCCCGACAGGGGCCAGATCTTGTTCATTGGCTCAATCGCTCGATGGTGGGGCCGGGCCTGAAATAAATGGCGATCATCGCGACGAAAATGGCGATGGAAATCCACACCGATACATACGCCAGCGGCGCCGCGGCGAGGTACAGCGCGATGCTCATGCCGTTTCTGCGCCCCGAGCGCCGGTGCATGTCCGCCAGCGCGGCGTTGTCGGGCTGCTGCGCGGCAACGCCCCGGCGCAGCATTTCGTAGGCCACGGCGCTGGCCGCGAGGTTCAGGCTGTAGACCGTGATCGCAAGGGGCGCCAGGTGGTTCTCGCCCATGCCGCCGGTGGAAAACGGTATCAGCGAGAGCCAGAACAGCATGTGGTTGTTGAGCCAGAGAATGCGGCCGGTGGGCGCGAGCAGGGTAGACATCAGGTGATGGTGGTTGACCCAGACGATGGCGACGACGACAAACGACAGCGCATAGCTCAGGAACACCGGGGCCAGCGCCAGCAGGTTCTCTAGCGTGAACGGATGGGGTACCCGCAGCTCCAGCACCATGATGGTGATGATGATGGCGATCACGCCGTCGCTGAAGGCCTCCAGGCGGTTCTTGTTCATCGTTCTCGTCGATTCGATTACCGGTCGCACCATGCGCGAACGCCGCGCCCGAGCAAATGCATGCCCGGGCGCGGCGGTTTGACACTGCGCGCCGCTGGGCGCGCCTCTCTCAACCCTTCTTGACTTCCTTGACCTCGGCATCGACCACGTTGTCGTCGGCCGGTGGTGGCTCGGCGGACTGGGCGCCTGCGCCGCCGGCTGCACCCGGACCGGCCGCGGCCTGCTGGGCCTGCATGTCGGCGTACATCTTCTCGCCCAGCTTCTGGCCGGCGCTGGTCAGGATGTTTGTCTTTTCCTCGATCGCGGCCCTGTCCTCGCCCTTGAGGGCTTCTTCCAGATCCTTGATCGCGGCCTCGATTTTCTCCTTCTCGCCCGCGTCCAGCTTGTCGCCGTATTCAAGCAGGCTCTTGCGTACGCTGTGCACCATGGCCTCGCCCTGGTTCCTGGCCTGGACGATCTCCAGCTTTTTCCTGTCATCGGCCGCGTTGATCTCGGCGTCCTTCACCATCTGCTGGATCTCGGCTTCCGACAAGCCGGAGTTGGCCTTGATGGTGATCTTGTTTTCCTTGCCCGTGCCCTTGTCCTTGGCGCCGACATGCAGGATGCCGTTCGCGTCGATGTCGAACGACACCTCGATCTGCGGCGTGCCGCGCATGGCCGGCGGAATGCCCTCCAGGTTGAACTCGCCCAGCAGCTTGTTGCCGCTGGCGATATCGCGCTCGCCCTGGAACACCTTGATCGTGACGGCCGGCTGGTTGTCCTCGGCGGTCGAGAAGGTCTGCGCGAACTTCGTCGGGATCGTGGTGTTCTTCTTGATCATCTTGGTCATCACGCCGCCCATGGTCTCGATGCCCAGCGAAAGCGGGGTCACGTCCAGCAGCAGCACGTCCTTGCGGTCGCCGGAGAGCACCTGGCCCTGGATGGCGGCGCCCACGGCCACGGCTTCGTCGGGGTTCACGTCCTTGCGCGGTTCCCGGCCAAAGAAGTCCTTCACCGTTTCCTGCACCTTGGGCATGCGCGTCATGCCGCCGACCAGGATCACGTCGTTGATATCGGACACGCTCACGCCGGCGTCCTTGATGGCGGTGCGGCAGGGGGCGATGGTGCGCTCGATCAGCTCGTCCACCAGCGACTCCAGCTTGGCGCGGGTCATCTTGATGTTCAGGTGCTTGGGACCCGACGCATCAGCCGTGATGTAGGGCAGGTTGATGTCGGTCTGCGCGCTGTTGGACAGCTCGATCTTGGCTTTTTCGGCGGCATCCTTGAGCCGTTGCAACGCCAGCACATCCTTGGACAGATCGACGCTCTGTTCTTTCTTGAACTCGGCCACGATGTAGTCAATGATGCGCTGGTCAAAGTCTTCGCCGCCCAGGAAGGTGTCGCCGTTGGTGGACAGCACTTCGAACTGTTTTTCGCCGTCGACGTCGGCAATTTCAATGATGGAGATGTCGAACGTGCCGCCGCCCAGGTCATAGACCGCGATCTTGCGGTCGCCCTTTTCCATCTTGTCCATGCCGAAGGCCAGCGCGGCCGCGGTGGGCTCGTTGATGATGCGTTTGACGTCGAGCCCGGCAATGCGACCGGCGTCCTTGGTGGCCTGGCGCTGGCTGTCGTTGAAGTAGGCGGGCACGGTGATGACGGCCTCGGTGACCGGCTCGCCCAGGTAATCCTCGGCGGTCTTCTTCATCTTGCGCAGGATGTCGGCGCTGACCTGCTGGGCGGACAGCTGCTTGCCGCGCACCTCGACCCAGGCGTCGCCATTGTCGGCTGCGACGATCTTGTAGGGCATCAGGTTGATGTCCTTCTGGACCTCTTTCTCGGTGAATTTGCGTCCGATCAGGCGCTTCACGGCGTACAGGGTGTTCTTCGGGTTGGTGACGGCCTGGCGCTTGGCCGAGGCGCCTACCAGCACCTCGCCGTCTTCCTGGTAGGCCACGATGGACGGCGTGGTGCGCGCGCCTTCCGAGTTCTCAATGACCTTGGGGTTGCTGCCCTCGATGATGGACACGCAACTGTTGGTGGTGCCCAGGTCGATCCCGATGATTCTTCCCATGATTTCTGCTCCTGCGAACTTTGAATATTGAATGAGGTGTACTTGTGGATAACTGCCGGCGTTTCAAGCCCCGTTGGGCTTCATTTCGGCGCGGCCACCGTGACCAGCGCGGGGCGCAGCACGCGCTCGGCAATCAGGTAGCCTTTTTGCAACACCGTCACCACGGTATTGGGCTCCTGATCGGCCGGCACCATGCTGATCGCCTGATGCTGATGCGGGTCGAACTTGGTGCCGGCGGCCGGGTTCACCTCGATCACCTTGTTGCGCTCCAGCGCCGCCTTGAGCTGGCGCAGCGTGACTTGCGCGCCTTCTAGGATCTGCTCGGTCGTGGCGTCCTTGACGGCCAGGCCGGCTTCCAGGCTGTCCGCCACGGGCAGCAGACTCTCGGCGAAGCTCTCGAGTGCGAATTTGCGCGCCTTCGCGATTTCCTCTTCGGCGCGGCGGCGCGCATTTTCGGTTTCGGCCTTGGCGCGCAAAAAATGGTCGGACAGCTCGGCCACCTTGGTCTTAAGGCCTGCCATCTCGGCCTGCACGGCAGCCATGTCCGCCACGGCGTCAGCTTCGTTCGCCGCCAGCGCGGCCTCGCGTTCCTCCGGGGAGGCGTCCGCCGGGATCCCGCCGGGGCTTGGGGCGTCGGTCGCGGGACTGTCCTGGAAGGGGGGCTGCTCGGGAGAGGAATTCTGGGTCATGTTCTGGAGGCGAAATGGTGATGGCCAGCTTGCCATGTGGAGGCGTGGCCGCTTGTTTCAAGCCCCGGTTTGCGGGCTACCGGGCGTGCCGCACGGGGGCCCGCCGCCGATGACCGGGGCGCTTGCTCGTTATTTCACGCCGAGCAGCTCGACGTCGAACTTGAGCGTGGCGTTCGGGGGAATCACGCCGCCGGCACCGCGCGCGCCGTAGCCCAGCGCGGCCGGAATGATCAGGGTGCGGGTGCCGCCGACCTTCATGCCGGCGACGCCTTCGTCCCAGCCCCGAATCACCATGCCGGCGCCCAGCGAGAACACGAACGGGTCGTTGCGGTCTTTGCTGGAGTCGAACTTGGCGCCTTGAACCCCGTCGTTGTAGAGCCAGCCCGTGTAGTGGACGGTGACACTATGCCCGTGGGCGGCCTGGGCGCCGTCGCCGGTTGCCGTGTCGTGGTATTGCAGGCCGGAAGCGCTGGTAATCATCTTGAATCCTTGATTGGTGTGCTATGTAAATTATAGCTAACTATGCATGTTCGCAAAGGAGCAAAGGCCCCGAACATCCGCAATTATGCCAGCCCGCGATGCGGTGTCCGGCGGCGTCTTTGCGCTGCGCCCATGAAAAAGGACAGGCCCTGCCTGTCCTTGCGCAGTACCCCGCAGCGGAGGTTTACTTCTTTTTGGCCTGGCTGGCCGCCCATTTTCCGGCGAAAGCCTGCAGGTCGTTCAGTCGCTTGAGCAGATCGACGCCAGATGCAGTGACCCCGTAGCCGTCGCCCCCGTGGTTCATCAGCCCGGCCTCGCGCAGCTCCTTGATGCGGGTGTTGAGCGTGTTGGGGGTGATGCCGCCGACGCTGTCCTGCAACAGGCGGAACGTTTGCGGATGGCCGTCGCGCAGCGCCCACAACACGCGTATCGCGTAGCGCGACTCCAGCAGGCTCAGCAACTGGCTGATGGCGGCATTTTCCTTGGAACTCATTCTTCGATCTCCTCGTTTATTGGACTCTGGATACGGTACCGGCCCGTCGCCGCGGACCCAGCATGGCGGGGCAAATATAGCGCAGTTTTCAGATTGCTACAAGTTTCATAGCCCACAGTGCCCTGAATACGTGGGCTTAAAGGCCAAAAAGCCAACTATTTGGCTTTTATATAGATTTTCTGCAGCAGGCGCATCAGGGTTTTCCGCTCGGTCGCGCTCAGGCGGCTGGTGGCCTGGGCTTCCAGCTCGCTGGCAGTCTGCTCCGCATCGCGCATCAATTTCTGGCCGACTTCGGTGAGGTGCAGCCCCGTGGCGCGGCGGTCATGCGGGTGCGGGCGGCGTGCGATCAGTTCGCGCTTTTCCAGTGCATTGATCATGCCCACCAGGTTCGGGGGCAGGATGCTCAGCGCACTGCAAAGCTGCCGCGAGGTGATCCCGGGGTTGTGGGTGATGAGCGACAGTACCGAGAAGTCCACGGGCCTGAGGTCGTACACCGCCATGTGCTCGAGGAACGAGCCGATGATCGCCAGCGCCGCACGCCTCGCGTTGTAACCCATCAGCGACTCGAGATATCGGGTATCGACCTCGGTGACGAAGGATTCGGCCTCTTTAGTGGTCATCATGTGGAAGCGGAGTGAAGTGTCGCTAATCTACACCAGCGCCTTACGGGGGCGGGGCCGCGGGTGCGACGGCCATCCAACCCATCGATGGACTCCAGGGACCGCGAGCCCTTGCCCCCACAACGTGGCGTCCCCGTGCCGCATTCACAAAAGCGGTCGACCGGCTCAGAGGCAACGGGCCTTGATGTCCGCCGGTACGGGAATCGCCTTGATGCGGTCGGGCGCGCCGGGCGGATGGATTACGAAGGCGCGCGTTTCGCGACCCTCGCACAGCAGATCGTCGCCACGCCGCACCCGGTGCTGCTGGATGAATACCTTGTCGCGCCACTCCTCGACGCTGGTGTGGATCTGCAGTGTTTCGCCGTAGGTGGCGGGGCGCAGGAATTTCGTGTGGATCTCGAGCAGTGGCGTGCCGACGATGCCGGTGCTCTTGACCAGTTCGCGCCAGGGCGGTACGCCACATTCCATGAAGAAGTGCAGCGACGAGGCGTCCATCCACTTTGAGAAGTTGGGGAAGAACACAATGCCGGCCGGGTCGCAGTCGCCAAACTGCACCTTGACTTCATAGACGGTGGTTTTGCTCATGGATCTAGCGGGGCGCCATGCGCAGCGCACCGTCCAGCCGGATCACCTCGCCGTTCAGGTGGCCGTTTGTGACGATGTGGCAGGCCAGCTCGGCGAATTCCGACGGCTTGCCCAGGCGCGGCGGGAATGGAATGCTCGCGGCCAGCGAGTCCTGCACCGGTTCGGGCAGCTGCTTCAGGAGCGGCGTGGCAAACAGGCCAGGCGCGATGGTACAGACGCGGATGCCGTGCTGCGCCAGGTCGCGCGCCATCGGCAGCGTCATGCCGACCAGGCCGCCCTTGGACGCGCTGTAGGCCTGCTGGCCGACCTGGCCGTCGAACGCGGCCACCGAG
>SCRU01000174.1 GCA_004323695.1 Burkholderiaceae bacterium | reverse complement strand
CTTGTTCACGAAGGTGATGATGGGCGTGTCGCGCTGGCGGCAGACCTCGATCAGGCGGCGCGTCTGCGCCTCCACGCCGTTCGCCGCGTCGATCACCATCAGCGCCGAATCGACGGCGGTCAGCACGCGGTAGGTGTCTTCCGAGAAGTCCTTGTGGCCGGGCGTGTCGAGCAGGTTGATCACGTGGTCGCGGTACAGCATCTGCATGACGGACGAGGCCACCGAGATGCCGCGCTGCTTCTCGATCTCCATCCAGTCGCTGGTGGCGTGGCGCGTCGCCTTGCGCGCCTTCACCGAGCCCGCGATCTGGATCGCGCCCGAGAACAGCAGCAGTTTTTCCGTCAGCGTGGTCTTGCCGGCGTCGGGGTGGGAAATGATGGCGAAGGTGCGGCGGCGGCGGGTTTCATTTTTAAAAGTCACAGGGAATCCAGATCAGTTCTCAAATCGCGCCGGGATGTCCGACGCTTGGTGCAGTACGCGCAGTATGTCGATGAAGTCGGCGCGTTCGACATTGAACACCGCATAGGGAAAATCATTCAACGTCCAGAACCGGGTTCCGGCGAGGCCCAGCTCCTCTGCATATCGGGCCGATCCTGTGCCCGGATGCGTTTCAATGTGATGCCGGGCCGCCAAGAAGGCATCGGCAAACCGATCGACCATGTGGGGCGCGTGCTCAGCGTAGTAAGCCACGGCATGGTCGAGATCTTCCCGCGCCTTTTCACGCAAACGGGAGGGCTTCATTGCGGCGGTGTCGTACCTGTCTTGGCGCGATGCGATGCTATGGTGGCTTTCAGGTGGCCGCTGACATCAAAGTCTGCCGGTAGCAAGGGAGAGTCCAAACCCTCCTGGATCAGGGCGCGCAGTCGTTCGACCTTGGCCTGCTCTTCGTCCCGGCGTACCAGTTCACGCATGTATTCACTGGTGGTGCTGTAGCCACGCGCCTTCACCCGCGCGTCCACAAAGGACTTGAGGTCCTCGGTCAGCGAAATGTTCATGGTGACGGTGCTCATGCCGCAATTTTAGCGAATTTGGCAAAGATTGCCAAAACGCGGCAACCCTCCCTTTCATAGCGCAACTGCACTGTCGTCGGTCTTCGTCTTCAGAAGCCGCAGTCCGTTCGCCACCACCAGCAGGGTCGCGCCCACGTCGGCAAACACCGCCATCCACATGGTCGCGTCGCCCATCAGCGCGAGCACGATGAAGACGGCCTTGATGCCGAGCGCCAGCGCGATGTTCTGCAGCAGCACGGCGTGCGTCCTGCGCGAGAGCCGGATGGTTTCGGGCAGGCGGCGCAGGTCGTCGTTCATGATGACGACGTCGGCCGCCTCCATCGCGGTGTCGGTGCCGGCGCCGCCCATGGCGAAGCCGATGTCGGCGCGCGCGAGCGCCGGCGCGTCGTTGATGCCGTCGCCGGCCATGCCGATGGTGCCGAAGCGCCGCTGCAGCGCCTGCACCTGCGCCAGCTTGTCGTGCGGCAGCAGCCCGCCCTGCGCTTCGGGGATGCCGGCCTGCGCGGCAATGGCGCTGGCGGTCGCCGGGTTGTCGCCGCTCAGCAGGACCGTGGCGACGCCCAGGGCCTTCAGCTCCGCAACGGCCGGGCGCGACGTCGCCTTGATCGTGTCGGCCACCGCAAAGACCGCCAGGACGGCGTGCTCGTTGGCCAGCAGCGTAACGGTGCGGCCCTGGTCCTCATGCACCTTGAGCGCCGCTTCGACGCCAGCATTGCACAGCCCACGCTCATGCAGCACCGGATGATGGCCCAGAACATAGGTGTGACCACCGATGGCGCCCTGCGTGCCCTGGCCCACCAGCGCGGTAAAGCTGTCGACTGGCTGCGTGCGGCACGCCAGCCCCTGCGCGATGGCTTTCGAGACCGGATGGTCGGAGCGCTCGGCCAGACTCATGGCAATGCGTGCGATGCTGTTCCTGTCGGCGCCTGGGCCCAGCACGGTCCATTCGACCAGTTGCGGCCTGCCTTCGGTCACGGTGCCCGTCTTGTCCAGCGCCATGGCTTTCAGCGAGCGCGCGTTTTCGAGGTGGCTGCCGCCCTTGATCAGGATGCCGCGCCGCGCCGCGGCCGCGAGCGCGCTGACCACGGTGACCGGCGTGGAGATCACCAGCGCGCAGGGGCAGGCGATCACCAGCAACACCAACGCCTCGTACGCCGCGGCCAGCCAGCTCAGCCCGGTCAGCCCGGTCAGCCCGGTCAGCCAGGGCGCCAGCACGGCGGTGGCCAGTGCCAGCACAAAGACCGCCGGCGTGTAGACCACCGCGAAGCGATCGACCAGGCGCTGGGTCGGCGCACGGGTGGCCTGCGCCTGCTCGACCGCGTGGATGATGCGCGCCAGCAGGGTGCTGGCGGCCGCGGCGGTGACGCGGAATTGCAATTCACCGCTGCCGTTGATGGTCCCGGCATAAACCATGTCGCCAACGCCGCGCTCCACCGGCAGGCTCTCGCCGGTGACCGGGGCCTGGTTCACGGCGCTTTGGCCGTCCGTGATGATGCCGTCGAGCGGCACGCGCGCGCCGGGCTTGATGCGCACGATCGCCTGCAGTGCGATCTGTTCAGCGGCCGCCGTTTGCCAGCGCCCGTCGGACTGCAACACCTCGGCCTGCTCGGGCGCCAGCGCCAGCAGGCTGCGGATGGCGTTGCGGGCCCGGTCGGCGGCCCGCACTTCGATCATTTCGGCAATGGCATACAGCGCCATGACCATCGCCGCTTCCGGCCAGCGGCCGATCAGAAAGGCGCCGGTGACCGCCACGCTCATCAGGGCATTGATGCCCAGACGGCCGCGGCGCAACGCCTTGATGCCGCTGGTATAGGTCCCGGCGCCCGCCAGCCAGATCGCCACCGCCGCGACGGCCAGCCCCAGGGGGATCGTCACGCCGCTGTCACCGGTCACGAAATGCAGGGCTTCCGCGATCAGCGCCAGCACCAGCGCGGCGCCCAGCCGGACCACGCCGGCGGACTGATCGTGGTTGTGGTCGTGGGCATGTCCTGCGTGGTCGTGCTGCGCGTCCCGAGACGCCGGGCGCGGCGCTGTCCACGTCACGGGGGCAGCGCATGCGTCCGCGTCGCAGCCGCAGGAGCTGTGTGGGGTATCGGCCATGGTGTCTTTCCTCGTCTGGCTCTATTGAAAACCCTGTAGCCGGTGTAGAGTCAACAGGCATCGAGAGGAAACTTCCCATGAAGATCGGCGAACTGGCCCGGGCCACGCTCACTCCGCTGGAGACCATCCGGTTTTACGAGCGCGAAGGTCTGCTGCCGCCAACGGGCCGGACCGACGGCAACTACCGCATCTACGGTCAGGGGCATGTCGAGCGGCTGACGTTCATCCGTCACTGCCGAACGCTCGACATGGCGCTCGACGAGATTCGGGTGCTGTTGCGCTTCAAGGCGTCGCCGCAGGAAAACTGCGCAGGCGTGAACGAGCTGCTGGACGAGCATATCGGCCATGTGGCGCAGCGCATCCGCGAGCTGCGCAACCTTGAAAAGCAGCTCAAGCTGCTGCGGCACGAGTGCGTCGAGGCCAGCGCCGCCGCCGACTGCGGCATCCTGAAAGGGTTGTCGGGCGAGCTGGCGGCCGAGCGCCCCGCGCCGAAGAGCCGCAAACACGTGCACGGGACCCATTAAGGCACGGTACGGCCAACCCGCGCTAAAATACGCAGCTTCCGAGGAGCGTTGCAGTTCACACCGCGTGAACGAGGCTCGGACAGCATGGCTTGCCAGATCCGGCGCGCCGTGCATCAACCGCGCTCACCCACGGGTCTGTGCGGTGAGTTTTCCCCCCGCAGTCCGTGGTTGTTCAAACTAGTTTTTGGAGTTGACCATGAGCGCTGTTCTCAAACCTGCCACCCACCAAGATTTCGTTGTGGCCGACCTGTCGCTGGCCGACTGGGGCCGCAAGGAACTCAATATTGCCCAGACCGAGATGCCCGGCCTGATGGCGATCCGCGAGGAATTCGCCAAGAGCCAGCCCCTGAAAGGCGCGCGCATCACCGGATCGCTGCACATGACGATCCAGACCGGCGTGCTGATCGAGACGCTGCAGGCGCTCGGCGCGCAGGTGCGCTGGGCCTCGTGCAATATCTTCTCGACGCAGGACCATGCCGCTGCCGCGATTGCCGCCGGGGGCACGCCGGTGTTCGCGGTCAAGGGCGAGTCGCTCACCGACTACTGGGACTACACGCACCGCATCTTTGATTTCGGCGCCAAGGGCACGCCCGGTGAAGGCCCGAACATGATCCTGGACGATGGCGGCGACGCCACGCTGTTGATGCACCTGGGCCAGCGCGCCGAGAAGGATCTGGGCGTGCTGGCGAATCCGACCAGCGAGGAGGAGCGCATCCTCTACGCGGCGATCAAGGCCAAACTGGCGGTCGATGCCACCTGGTACACGCGCAAGTCGGCCGAGATCATTGGCGTGACCGAGGAAACCACGACCGGCGTGCACCGCCTGAACGAGATGAGCGCCAAGGGTACCTTGCTGTTCCGCGCCATCAACGTGAACGACTCGGTCACCAAGAGCAAGTTCGACAACCTGTACGGCTGCCGCGAATCGCTGGTGGACGGCATCAAGCGCGCGACCGACGTGATGATCGCGGGCAAGGTCGCGTGCGTGGCCGGCTACGGCGACGTGGGCAAGGGCTCGGCGCAGGCGCTGCGCGCCCTGTCGGCGCAAGTCTGGGTCACGGAAATCGACCCGATCAACGCGCTGCAGGCCGCAATGGAGGGCTACAAGGTCGTCACGATGGAGTACGCCGCCGACAAGGCCGACATCTTCGTGACCACCACCGGCAACCGGGACGTGATCCGCCACGAGCACATGGCGGCGATGAAGGACCAGGCCATCGTCTGCAACATCGGCCACTTCGACAACGAGATCGACGTCGCTTCCATCGAGAAGTACGAGTGGGAAGAGATCAAGCCGCAGGTGGACCACATCAAGTTCCCCGACGGCAAGAAGATCATCCTGCTGGCCAAGGGTCGCCTGGTGAACCTGGGTTGTGGCACGGGACATCCGAGCTTCGTGATGTCTTCGTCCTTCGCGAACCAGACCATTGCGCAGATCGAGCTGTTCACCAAGCAGGGCGACTACCAGGCTGGCAAGGTCTATGTGCTGCCCAAGCACCTCGACGAGAAGGTCGCGCGTCTGCACCTGAAGAAGGTCGGCGCCATGCTGACGGAGCTGACCGACGCGCAGGCCGCGTACATTGGCGTGAGCAAGCAGGGTCCGTACAAGGCCGACAGCTACCGCTACTGAAAAGGACCATGTCATGCCCGGCTTGATCGGGCATCCATGTGGACTTATGCGCGCCGATCAACTCCTCGTCGAACGCGGCCTGGCGGCGTCGCGCTCGCAGGCCGTGCGCCTTATTGCGGGCGGTTTGCGCTGGCGCCTGGCCGGCAGTGATGCCTGGCGAAGTGTGACAAAAAACCGTGACGATCTGCCGGAGTCCGCGGAGGTGGATCTCATCGACCAGGCCGAGGCGCGCTACGTTTCGCGCGGCGGTCTCAAGCTCGAGGGAGCGCTGCGCCAGAGCGGTTTGAGCGTGGCGGGCAAGCGTTGCCTGGACGTGGGTCAATCGACCGGGGGCTTCACCGATTGCCTGCTGCGGCACGGCGCTGCTGGCGTGGTCGGCGTGGATGTGGGGCACGGCCAGTTGCACCCGGCGCTGCGCGCAGACGCGCGCGTGGTGTGCATCGAAGGCGTGAACGCCCGAAACCTGAATGCTTCTGATTTCATAGCTGTCAATATAGATGGGGAAACGGCTGAGGCCCCATTCATTCAAAAATTTGAGGTGATTGTGGGGGATCTGTCTTTCATCTCGCTGACGCTGGTGTTGCCGGCGCTGGTGCCCCTGCTGGCGTCGCAGGGCGCGCTGCTGCTGCTGGTCAAGCCGCAGTTCGAGTTGCAGCCGGGTCAGATCGGCAAGGGCGGCATCGTGCGCGACGCCGCGCTGTATGCCGTGGTCGAGCAGCGCCTGCGCGAGGGCCTCGCCAATCTGGGCCTGCGGGTGCTGGCCTGGTTCGAGAGCGCCATCGCCGGCGGCAACGGCAACCGCGAATTTTTTGTCCACGCCGCACATCTCTCCAGCTTCAACAAAACCGGGACACCGTCATGAGCCACGCATCCAACTTGCCGGTCAGTTTTGAATTTTTCCCGCCCAAGACGCCCGAGGGTGTGCACAAGCTGCGCGCGGTGCGCCAGGCGCTGTACGCGCAAAAGCCCGAGTTCTGCTCGGTGACCTACGGCGCCGGCGGCTCCACCCAGGGAGGAACCTTCGCTGCGGTGCGCGAGATCCTGGGCGAGGGCGTCGATGCGGCCTGCCACCTCTCGTGCATCGGCGCGACGCGCGCCGGCGTGCGTGCGCAGCTGGCCGAACTGCGCTCGATGGGCGTCGCGCGCCTGGTTGCGCTGCGCGGCGACCTGCCGAGCGGCTATGGCGCCGGTGGCGAATTCCATCACGCGAGCGACCTGATCGCCTTCATCCGCGCCGAGACCGGCCCGCAGTTGCGCATCCACGCCGCCTGCTACCCCGAGACGCACCCGCAGGCGCGCACGCCGG
>SCRU01000173.1 GCA_004323695.1 Burkholderiaceae bacterium | reverse complement strand
GTCCAGAATGGCAACCCGCTCGCCAAAACAGAACGCCGCAATGGCGCCAGCGGTGGAGCGGCCAATGCCCGGCAAGGCTTGCAGCTGCAGCGCGCTGCAAGGGAACTCGCCCCCATGTTCCTGCACCACCGCAATGGCGCAGCGGTGCAGATTGCGCGCGCGGCTGTAATAACCCAGTCCGCTCCAAAGCCCGAGCACGTCGTCCAGATCGGCCGATGCCAACGCCTTCACATCGGGAAAGCGCCGCAGGAATCTCGGGAAATATTCAAGTACCGTCGCCACCTGCGTCTGCTGCAGCATGATTTCAGAGACCCAGACCCGATAGGGGTCCCTCGTTCCCTGCCATGGCAAGCCGCGGCGGCCCTGCGCTTTCTGCCACGCCACGACACGCGCGGCAAACGCCTGCGATCCGCCCGTCATGCCATTTTCAACGCCGCCGCAACCACAGGTTCTTCGAACTTCGGCGCAGCGGGCAAGTCCCGTGTCAACTCGGCGAGCCTGACCTCGATCCGGTCGAGCGCCGCTTCCTGCTGGGCGATGTCGGCAATACGCTCGTCCAGCCCGGTCGCTGCTTTCTGAATACGCTCGATCGCTTCCATCCGGCGACCGAAGTTGCGGCGCCGCTCACGCAACTGCACATCGAGCTGAGCCGCGGCCGACTTGTTCCATAGTTCGACATCCCCCAGCGCCGACTCATACACCGTGCGCAATCGCGTTGCCAGCGCGCGCACCAGGCGATCGGCAAAATCAGGCGTTGCCAGCTTGAGTGCGTTCGCGACCCCCAGGTATTGCAGGTGGTTTTGCTCAATCTGGTCCAGCTCGCGCTGAAAGCGCAGCAGATCCAGTGGCGCGGGAGGCTGCAGCGAAAACCCGTGCTCCGCATTCAATTGCCGAAAAATGGCCACGAACATGGTCTGGATTTCAACGCCGGTCGCCTGGGCCCGGCCCAATCCCTCGCGCAGCCGCTGAAACGTCTGGTTGTAGGACTTCTTGACACCCAATTTGATGCCGCGCTGGTGCAGCGCGCGGTTCAGATCGCTCAATTCCGCCTTCAGCGTGGACGCTCCAAGCGTCTTGAACAACTCCCTGAGCAGGGTCAGGTGAACCGAACGGATGGCATGAATCTTGGCCCCGCTCACATCGAACTCCACCTGCTCCTGCTCGATACGCGCGCGCATGTGATTGATCACCGCGCTGTTCTTGCCGCGCAGACCCTGGAGATCCAGGGCCTGGTCCGCCAGATCGCGACGCCGGATCTGCAGCACCCGATGAGCCTGCGCGCGCAGCTCGGCCAGGGCGCCCGACACCGCGGAGCGCAAAATCTCCTCGCGCCGGTCCAGCAGTCCGGAGCCGAGCGCGGCTTCCAGCGCGGGCAAACTGCTGCGGCGCAACAGCACGTCATCGTCGGTCACCTTGGCGAGCAGGCCCTTTTGCGCGGACACCGGAAAAACCTGGCTGGTCGAAATGCCGAGGATTTCGGCGGTCGCCGTGCGCTGGCGATCGACCTGCTCCTGTGCCTGCGCGGGCGTGCCAAGGCCATCCCACAAGGTGTCGATCTTGTTGAGCACGACGAGTCTCGATTCGGCATCGTCCCCGCCGGTGACCAAGTGCTCGCGCCAGACGGACAGGTCGGATCGGGTGACCCCGGTATCTGCGGCGAGAATGAACACCACCGCCTGCGCCTGCGGTATCAGGCTCACGGTCAACTCGGGCTCGGCCCCGATCGCATTGAGGCCCGGGGTGTCGAGAATCACCAGACCCTGCCTGAGCAAGGGATGCGGAATATTCACCAAGGCATGGCGCCAGCGCGGCACCTCAACCAGCCCGTATGCATCCTCCGGCGGATTGTCATCAGGCGATTTGTCGTGCCAGAAGCCCAGGGCCCGCGCTTCTTCGCGCGTGACCTTGCGCACCTCGGCCACCTTCTCCAGGGCGCGCGCCAGTTCGGCCGGGTTGTTCACGTCGAGATCGACACTGGTCCATTTCTCGGGCGTGGCACGCCACTCGGCCAACGCCTTGGGCTGCAGCCGCGTCTCGATGGGAAGCAAACGCAGGCAGGACGGCACGGCGGCGTCATAACCCAGTTCGGTCGGGCACATCGTGGTGCGCCCTGCCCTGGCAGGCACAATGCGCCGTTTGTAGTCGGCAAAAAAAATGGCGTTGATGAGTTCGGACTTGCCTCGGGAAAATTCGGCCACGAAGGCGACCATCATCTTGCCGGCGCGCATGCGGGCTTCAATCTGCTGCAGGCGTTCTTCGACGGCCGCGTCCAGCAACTCGTGATCCCTCAGCCAGTCGGCCAGAACCTTCAGCCGCACGGCGAAATCGTGCCGCCACGACGCATGCTGATCGAATTGAACGCCGAAGGAGTCGCGCACTGTATGTACCTGCCTGGATTGGCGTTATAGCACCGACCTGTGCTGCCGCCCTCAGTGTTTCTGGCAGGTTGGACAAAAATAGGTGGAACGCTGGCCCTGGCGAACCCACCTGACTGGGGTGCCGCAAACCCTGCAAGGTTCACCCGCCCGGCCATACACCATGGCTTCGAGCTGAAAGTAGCCGCGCTCGCCGTGCGCATTGGAGAAATCACGCAGCGTGCTGCCCCCTTTTTGGACTGCCCGCGCCAGCACGTCCCGGATCGCACCGTGCAAACGCATTGATTGAGGTTTGCTGACCCGCGCGCCGCGCACGGTGGGCCGGATACGGGCCAGAAACAGCGCTTCGCAGGCGTAGATATTGCCCACACCCACCACCAGATCGCCCGCCAGCAGGATCTGCTTGATGGCCGCCTGCCGCTGCCTCAGGCCTGCATGAAAGGCCGGAAGATCGAAGTCCGGGCCGAGCGGCTCCATGCCCAGTTTGTCGAGCAAGCGCGCAGCGGCCGGTGCGGTTTCGCCGTCGGCATAAACGACCGCGCCAAAACGCCGCGGGTCATGCAGCCGAAGTACCCCGTGGCTGGTCGCCAGATCAAAATGATCGTGCACGCCGGCCGGCGCCTGGCGGGCCGCGAAGCTCAAGCTGCCCGACATGCCCAGATGCAGCAGCAATACGCCGCGATCCAGGTCCAGCAGCAGGTACTTCCCGCGCCGGCGCACCCCGCGCACGGCGCGCCCGACCAGCTCGGCCGGATCACACCCAAGCGGCCAGCGAAGGGGCTTGCCCAGCCGGACACCTTCGACGCGCGCCCCGGTGATGCGATCGGCAAAACTCAACCGGGTAACTTCGACCTCAGGTAGTTCAGGCATGGGTACGGCGGATTAACGAGCTTCGATTATTATGGTTCCAATGAAGCCATTGAACTGCCTCGCAAGCCGCATCGTCACCGCCGCCCTGGCAGCAATCAGCCTCGTAGCCATGGCCGAGAGCCCCGCCGCAGGCAAGGCCGCGGCACCGCCGGTCAATTCGGCAATGGACTCGAATCTCTTTTACCAGGTTCTGCTGGGCGATCTCAAGGTCGAGGACGGCGACCCGGGCGCGGGATATTCCATATTCCTCGATGCCGCGCGCAAGACGAATGACCCCGGACTGTATCGCAGGGCCGTGGACATTGCCTTGCAGGCCCGCTCCGGAGAGTCGGCGCTGCGGGCGGCCCGGGCCTGGAAGCAGGCGCTGCCCAATTCGCGCGAGGCGAATCAACTCGTGCTGCAGATCCTGATTGCCCTGAACCGCATTGGCGATACCACGCAGCCGCTCAAGGCCGACATCGCACTGGCCGCCCCGGACGAGCACAACATGGCGATTCTGGCGATTCCACGTCTCTATGCGCGCGCGGCTGACAAAAAGCTCGCGGCCAGCGTGGTGGAGAAAGCGCTGTCCGACGAGTTGGACAAGCCGGCGACGGGCGCCGCCGCCTGGACCACCGTCGGGCGCATGCGGCTGGTGGCCGGCGACACGGCCGGCGCGCTGGAGGCGGCGCGCCGCGGTCAGGCGCTGGAGCCGGCGTCGGAAGGCCCTGCCCTGCTCGCGCTTGAATTGATGGGCCCCAAGGTGCCGCAGGCCGAGCCCATCGTGCTCAAGTACCTCGCCGGCGACGACCCCGCGCCGGAAGTGCGCCTCGCCTATATTCGCGTGCTGCTGGATGCCCAGCGCACGCAGGAGGCCAGGGTGCAACTGCACATTTTGACGACCAAGCTGCCTGATTTCGCGCAGGGCTGGCTGGTGCAGGGCGCGCTGCAGCAGCAGAACAATCAGGACAGCAGCGCACAGGACTCGCTGAAGCATTATGTGGACCTCGTCAAGGCGCAGAACAAGGAACCAGCGAACACAGGCGGCTTGACGCAGGCCTACCTTTTGCTGTCGCAGATTGCCGAACAGCGCGGCGACTACGGGCAGGCCGAAGCCTGGCTGGACAGGATCGACAATTCACGCGACCTGTTCAGCGTTCGCGGTCAGCGCGCGTCCATTCTGGCGAAGCAGGGCAAGCTCGCGCAAGGGCTGGAACTGATCCGCGCCGCGCCGGAAAACACGTCGGCGGATGCGCGAATCAAGCTGATGGCGCAGGTGCAATTGCTGCGCAACAACAAGAAATACCTGGCCGCCTACGACATGCTGGCAACCGCCTCGGCCAAGGATCCAACCGACGCCGATCTGATCTACGACCAGGCCATGCTGGCGGACAAGCTGGGCCGCCCTGCCGAAATGGAGCAGCTGCTGCGCCGGTTGATCGCGCTGAAACCCGACGACCCACAGGCCTACAACGCCCTGGGCTACTCGCTGGCCGATCGCGGTGAACGCCTGCCCGAGGCCAAGCAGCTGATTCAAAAGGCGCTGGAATACGCCCCGAACGACCCGTTCATCACAGACAGCCTGGGCTGGGTGGAATACCGCATGGGCCACGACGAAGCAGCGGCCCGGCTCCTGGAGAGCGCCTACAAGACCAACGCCGACCCCGACATCGCGGCGCATCTGGGAGAGGTTCTCTGGACCCTGGGGCAGCGCGACCGCGCCCTGTCCGTCTGGAAGGAAGGCGAGTCCGCCGACAGCCACAACGAAACCCTGCAGGAGACCCTCAAGCGCCTGCATGTGAAATTGTGAGGCGATCGCTCCAGCCGTGGCGCTGGCTGTTTGCGATTGCCATATTTTTCATAGCGGGTTGCGCAGTACCCACAAGGGCGCCAGGTCAAAAAGGTCAGGAAGTTTCGGACTGGAGCGGTCGACTGGCGCTCACGGTCGAAGACAATCAGGCCCAGTCCTTCTCGGCGGCGTTCGAACTCAAGGGCAATGCCGACGCCGGCGAATTGGCGCTGTACAACCCGCTCGGCAGCACGCTGGCCGTACTGGACTGGGCGCCCGGGTCCGCCAGTTTGCGCGAAAACCGGCAGACCCGCAGCTACGGCTCGCTGGAGGAACTGGTCCGGCAGGCCACGGGCACGGCCATCCCCGTGGCCGCATTGTTCGACTGGCTGCGCGGCACCTACACGCCCGTGCCGGGCTGGCGCGCCGACCTGTCCCAACTGGCCCACGGCAGGCTCACGGCCTGGCGCTCGGTGCCCGCGCCCGCCGCCGAGTTGCGGCTCGTGCTGGATCAATAAACGCAGCAACATAGGCACGCCATGAAGGCGCTGTACGACGTCCCGGCTCCGGCCAAACTTAACCTTTTTTTGCACGTCACGGGACGGCGGGCCGATGGCCATCATCTGCTGCAATCGGTGTTCATGCTGGTGGACTGGTGCGATGCGCTGCACTTCGACCTGCGCCCGGACGGGCAAATTTCCCGCGAAGACCTGGGTCCTGCCCTGCCCGCCGACGACCTGACCCTGCGGGCGGCACGCGCTTTGCAAACGTTCGCCGGCGCCGCGCTGGGCGTGCACTTGGGGGTGGACAAGCGCATCCCGGCCCAGGCCGGGATGGGCGGCGGCTCCTCCGACGCAGCTACATGCCTTTTGGCGCTGAACCGCTTGTGGAATCTGCATCTGACGCTATCGACGCTGGAGCAGATCGGCCTGCAAATCGGCGCTGATGTGCCGTTTTTTCTGCGGGGACAAAACGCCTGGATCGAGGGAATCGGCGAAAAAATCACGCCGCTCGTGGGCGAATTTCGGCTGCCGCCGGCCCGGTTCGCGGTCGTCAAGCCCCCGGCGGGGCTGGAAACCCGCCTGATTTTCGCGGCAGACAGCCTCAAGCGGGACACTGAAACTGCTATAATTTCAGGCTTTGCTGCGAACCCCTTTGGCTTTGGCCGAAACGACCTGCAGCCGGTGGCCCAGAGGCTGTGCGTGGATGTGACACAAGCGCTCGATTGGCTTGCGGCGCAAGGATTGCAAGGCCGGATGACCGGCTCGGGCAGTGCGGTATTTGCGCCGATGCCGGCCGATTCGGGAGCCGCGCCGCTGGCACACGCGCCCGCTGGCTGGACCGTGAGGACTTGCAGCAATTTGGAAGCTCATCCTCTGGCGGGATGGGCAACCAGCGACGATTGATCGGTGGGTGGCCGCGTTCTCCGGATAGCGGCCATCGACCCGTGTAGGGGAGTCGCCAAGTTGGTTAAGGCACTGGATTTTGATTCCAGCATGCGAAGGTTCGAATCCTTCCTCCCCTGCCAAATACGTTTGACGCACAGGCACAAAACTTAGATCGCTGGGACGTTCATGCAGGCTCATCATCCTGACTTCATGGTCTTTACGGGCAACGCCAACCCCGGCCTTGCGGCCGAAGTGGCGCAGCATCTCGGCATCAAGGTCGGCGCCGCCAGCGTGGGGCGCTTCTCCGACGGCGAAGTCACCGTGGAAATCAACCAGAATGTGCGCGCCCGCGACGTTTTCGTGGTGCAGTCCACCTGCGCGCCAACCAACGAGAACCTGATGGAACTGCTGATCATGGTGGACGCCCTCAAGCGCGCGTCGGCCGAGCGGATCAGCGCGGTGATTCCCTACTTCGGCTATGCCCGGCAGGACCGGCGCCCGCGGTCCGCGCGCGTGCCGATCAGCGCCAAGGTGGTGGCCAACATGCTGCAGGCGGTCGGCGTGGCCCGCGTGCTGACCATGGACCTGCATGCCGACCAGATTCAGGGATTCTTCGACATCCCGGTCGACAACATTTATGCCTCGCCGGTGCTGCTGGGCGACTTGCGCCAGCAAAAATACGAGGATCTGATCGTGGTGTCGCCCGACGTGGGCGGCGTGGTGCGCGCGCGGGCGCTGGCCAAGCAGCTCGGTTGCGACATGGCCATCATCGACAAGCGCCGGCCCAAGGCCAACGTGAGCGAGGTCATGCACGTGATCGGCGAAATCGACGGGCGCAATTGCGTCGTTATGGACGACATGATCGATACGGCCGGCACGCTGGTCAAGGCGGCCGAGGTGTTGAAGGAGCGCGGCGCCAAGAAGGTCTATGCGTATTGCACGCATCCGATTTTTTCCGGCCCCGCGATCGACCGCATCACCAGCAGCCCCGCGCTGGACGAAGTGGTCGTGACGAACACCATTCCGCTGAGCGCCGCCGCCGGCGAATGCAAAAAAATACGCCAGTTGTCCGTGGCGCCGCTGATCGCGGAGACGATCCAGCGCATTTCCAGGGGCGATTCGGTCATGAGTTTGTTCTCGGAACAGGAGACCCTTTTCTGATCGGGACAAAAGGCGGATCCGCGGGTCGCGGATCCTTTTCAACCGGAGTCACACTGGTCGCGGTGGACTCCTTCAGGAGCAAGTTATGAAATTCGTCGCTTTTGAGCGCGCCAGGCAGGGTACGGGTGCGAGCCGCCGTCTCCGCATCACCGGGAAAACACCCGGCATTGTTTACGGTGGCAGCGGTGAGCCGCAGATGATCGAACTCGATCACAACGCGCTATGGCACGCCATCAAGAAAGAGGCTTTCCATTCCACCGTGCTGGACATGGAGCTGAATGGCCAGACCAGCAAGGTGCTGCTGCGCAATGTGCAGATGCATCCGTTCAAGCAGCTCGTGCTGCATATCGATTTCCAGCGCGTGGATGCCAACACCCGGCTGCACATGAAGGTGCCGCTGCACTACACCGGCGCCGAGGAATCGGATGCCGTCAAAGTCGAGCACTGCGTCGTCAATCACGTGATCTCCGAGCTCGAAGTCTCCTGCCTGCCGGCGGATCTTCCGGAATTCATCGCCGTGAACCTGAGCGGACTGAAAAAGGGCATGTCGCTGCACGTCAACGACATCGACTTGCCCAAGGGCGTGACGGTCGTGACCCACGGCAAGGAAAATCCGGTGCTGGTGTCCGTGGTACTGGTCGCGAGCGTCGAGGAAGCCGCGCCGGAAGCCGCAGCCCCCGCGGCGTCCACCGACGCGGCAGCGGCGCCCGCTGCTGCCGGTGCCGCTGCCCCTGCGGGTGCGAAGGCTCCCGCAGCCCCTGCAAAAGCACCTGCCGCCAAGAAATAAGCCGCGGCTACATGCGTCGGGAGCGGCCCACCTCGGTGGGCCGTTTGCGTTGCGGGTCTGGCTTCATAATCGCGCCTCATGATCAAGCTGTTTGTCGGCCTGGGCAACCCGGGTCCCGAATACGAAGCCACGCGGCACAACGCCGGGTTCTGGTGGATCGACGCGCTGGCCGCCGAGCTCAAGCTATCGCTGGCGCCCGAAAGAAGCTGCCATGCCCTCGTCGCGCGGACCACCATCCAGGGCCAGCCGCTGTGGCTGATGAAACCCCAGACCTTCATGAACCTGTCCGGCAAATCGGTCTCGGCCCTGGCGCGTTTCTTCAAGATCGAGCCCGAAGAGATTCTGGTCGTGCATGACGAGCTGGATCTGGCTCCCGGCCAGGTCAAACTCAAGCGCGGCGGCAGCCACGCGGGCCACAACGGCCTGCGCGACATTCACGCGCAACTCGCCTCGGCCGACTACTGGCGGTTGCGCCTGGGCATCGGGCATCCGGGCGTGCGCGCCGAGGTCATCAACTGGGTGCTGAAAAAGCCCACGCCGGAGCAGCGCATCGCCATCGAGGACAGCATCGCCCGCAGCCTCAAGGCGGTGCCGCAACTGGTCGCGGGCGAAATGGAAAAGGCCACCCTGATCGTGCATACCAGCAAGCCGCCGAGGCCCAAGCCACCAAGGCCGGAGACCTGATCCGCCGCAGGCATGTGCGTAGACGGTGGCGAACGCAATGCGGCTATTATCGACGCCGATCCACAGCATCGCGAACTTCCCAACTCCCCGCACGCAGACCTGACGCCGCCGCTCACTTCATGGGTCTTTTTTTAGTCAAGCGCTTCCTCACACTGCTCGCCACCCTGGTCGGAACCTCGGTCGTGGTGTTCCTCGTGATGGAAATCCTGCCAGGCAACGCGGCCCAGGTTCTGCTGGGCCCTGACGCATCGCCGCAGGCCGTCCAGGCGCTGACCATCAAGCTGGGGCTGAACCAGCCGGCACTGGAGCGCTACTGGCATTGGGCCAGCGGCCTGCTGGTCGGCAACCTGGGGCAGAGTTATGCGTACAGCACCCCGGTCATCGATCTGATCCGCGAACGCCTGGCGCTCACGGTGCCCCTGGCCGTGCTGGCGATGGCATGCACCATCGTGCTGGCACTGCTGGTCGGCGTGACGGCTGCGGCACGCCACAACAAGATGGGCGACGTCGGCCTGATGAGTCTGGCGCAGGTGGGCATCGCCATTCCGAATTTCTGGTTCGCCATCCTGTTGATCCTGCTGTTCTCGGTCAAGCTGCAATGGTTTTCCGCGGGCGGCTTCGATGGCTGGGGCGACGGCGTTTTCGAAGGCCTCAAGTCGCTGCTGTTGCCGGCGCTGTCACTCGCTGTGGTGCAGGCTGCGATCCTGGCGCGCTTCACACGATCGGCCGTGCTCGAGGTGATGCGCGAAGACTTCGTGCGCACGGCGCGCGCCAAGGGTGTGTCGCGGCGCGCCGTGCTGTGGACCCACGTGCTGCGCAATGCATTGATTCCGGTGATCACCGTCATGGGCATGCAGTTTTCCGAACTGCTGGCCGGCACCATCGTGGTAGAGAACGTGTTCTATCTGCCCGGCCTGGGGCGCCTGATCTTCCAGGCCATCGGCAACCGCGACCTGATCGTCGTGCGCGACAGCGTCATGCTGCTGGCGGCCATGGTGGTCATCGTGAATTTCGTCGTCGACATCCTGTACGCCGTGATCGATCCACGCGTCAAGGCTTCGGATATATGAACACCCAGGCCGCTCCCATTGCGCCGGCGCCGCAGGCGCCGGGCTTCTGGCGCCGCGCGATCAGACATCGCAGTTTCGCGATCGGCGGCTTGCTGACGCTGGCGTTGCTGCTGGCGGCCGCGGTGTCGCTGGTGTGGACCCCCTGGTCGCCCTACAACGTGAACATGGCCGCCCGGCTGCAGCCGCCGTCGGCCAGCCACTGGTTCGGCACCGACGCATACGGGCGCGACGTGGCCTCGCTGCTGCTGGTGGGTGCGCGCGCGTCCATCATGGTGGGCGTGATCGCGGTCGGCATCGGCCTCACGGTGGGCGCGGCGCTGGGCCTGCTCGCTTCGGCGCGGCGCGGCTGGGTCGAGGAAGCCATCATGCGGCTGACCGACTTCTCGCTCGCGTTTCCGGCGATTCTCTCGGCCATCATGCTGACGGCGGTGTTCGGCGCGGGCATCGTCAATGCGATCATTGCGATCGGCATCTACAACATCCCGACCTTCGCGCGCATCACGCGCGCATCGGCCAACGCCATCTGGTCGCGCGAGTACGTGGCGGCCGCGCGCGCCTGCGGCAAGGGTCCGCTCGCGATCACGCTGCAGCACGTGCTGCCGAATATCTCGGCCCTGCTGATTGTGCAGATCACGATCCGCTTCGCGATCGCCATTCTGGCCGAAGCGGCGCTGTCCTACCTAGGCCTGGGCACACAGCCCCCGCAGCCCTCGTGGGGCCGCATGCTCAGCGAGGCGCAGACCATGATGTTCCAGGCCCCCCTGCTCTCGGTCTTCCCGGGGCTGGCCATCGCGCTGGCCGTGCTCGGGCTGAACCTGATGGGTGACGGGCTGCGCGACCTACTGGACCCGCGTCTGGCGCGGGCGAGATGAGCACCATGCCGCTGCTCGAAGTCAACGACCTGCACGTGCGGCTGCAAACGCAGCGCGGCCCTGCCACGGCCGTGCGCGATATCGGGTTTTCGCTGGAACGCGGCGAGACCATGGGCATCGTCGGCGAGTCCGGCTGCGGCAAGTCGATCACCGTGCAGTCGCTCATGGGCTTGTTGCCGCCGACCGCGAAAGTCACGGGCAGCGTGCGCTTCGACGGCACTGAACTGTTGGGTCTGAACGAATCCGCGATGTGCGGCATCCGCGGCAACCGCATCGGCATGATCTTCCAGGAGCCGATGACGGCGCTGAACCCGGTGCACAGCATCGGCGACCAGGTGGCCGAGCCGCTGCGGCTGCATCGCGGCGTCACGCGAGCGGCCGCGCGCCGCCAAGCGCAGGCGCTGCTGGAGCGCGTCGGCATCCCGAATGCGGCGGCACGGCTGGACGCCTATCCGCACCAGTTCTCCGGCGGCCAGCGCCAGCGCATCGGCATCGCGATGGCGCTGGCCTGCGGACCCGACCTGCTGATCGCGGATGAACCCACCACCGCGCTCGACGTCACGATCCAGAAGCAGATCCTGGACCTGATCCGGAGCCTGGTCGCCGAACGCGGTATGGCCTTGATATTGATCTCGCACGACCTGGGCGTGATTGCGCAGAACGTGTCCAGAATGCTCGTAATGTACGGCGGCAGCGTGGTCGAGAGCGGCCCCACCACGGCCGTGTTCACCCGGCGGGCCCACCCCTACACACGCGGCCTGTTCGCCGCGCGGCCGGCGCTGGGCGCGCCACGCGGTGTGCGCCTGGCCACGATCCGCGGCAGCGTGCCAGAGCTGGTGGATTTGCCGCCGGGTTGCCCCTTCGCCGGGCGATGCGCGTTCACGATCGATGCCTGTCACGGCACGCGCCCGCTGGCCACCGAAGTAGAGCGCGGGCACGAAGTGCGCTGCCTGCGGCTCGAAGAGATCACCGCGCAGGAAGTGCCGGCATGAGCGCAAGTACTATTGATTCAATAGCGTCACAGCATTATGGGGTAATGGCTAACGGCGGATTTGATTCAAATCCTGAGGACACACCGCTGCTCGAAGTACAAAATCTTGCGCGCCACTATGCGCTACCGCGGGAGAAACTGTTTGCGCCGCCGGCGCGGGTCGAGGCGCTGAACGGCGTGAGCTTTTGCGTCCAGCAGGGTCGCAGCCTGGGCATCGTGGGCGAATCGGGCTCGGGCAAATCGACCATCGCCCGGCTCGTGATGGCGCTCGACGTGCCCACGTCCGGCAGCGTACGGCTGCTCGGGCGCGACCTGCAGGCGCTTGGACGGGCCGAATTGCGCGCGGCGCGCCGCGATCTGCAGATGGTGTTCCAGGACCCCTATGGTTCCCTCGATCCGCGCCAGACCGTCGCGCGCATCGTGGCCGAGCCGCTCGAGGCGCTGACCGAAACCAGCCGCAGCGAACGGCGCGAGCGCGCCGGCGCATCGCTGGCGGCGGTCGGCCTGCGCACCAGCGACATGGACAAGTATCCGCACGAATTCTCGGGTGGGCAGCGCCAGCGCATCGCGATCGCGCGTGCGCTGATCACGCGGCCCAGGCTGATCGTGGCGGACGAGCCGGTGAGCGCGCTCGACGTCTCGGTGCAGGCGCAGGTGCTGAACCTGATGCAGGACCTGCAGCAGGAGTTCGGCATCAGCTACCTGCTGATCAGCCACGACCTCGCGGTCGTGAACCACCTGTGCGACGAAGTCTGTGTGCTGCACCGCGGCCTGATCGTCGAGCGCGGCACGCCGCAGCGGCTCTTCGCCCAGGCCGAACATCCGTACACGCAGGCCCTGCTGTCCGCCGTGCCGCGTGCCGAACCGACTGTTCGCGCATGACAGGGCTTGCCCTCATGCACGCCCCTTGCGCATGATGTATTGTTTCGTATCCGCAACCGCTTTTTTTGGAGCCCGTACCATGCTGAAACGCCGCACCCTCCTCACGACCGCCGCCATCGCCACCGTGCCGCTTGCGCTGCCAGAACTGGCGCTGGCGCAGGGCCGCAAGGACTCCATGGTGATCGGGATGTCGCTGGAACCCCCGGGGCTGGACCCGACTGCCGGCGCGGCTTCGGCGATCGCGGAGATCGTGCAGTACAACATCCTGGAGACGCTGACCAAGATCAACTCCGACGGCAAGATCACGCCGCTGCTGGCGGAGAGCTGGGAAATCTCGCCCGACCTCAAGACCTACACCTTCAAGCTGCGCCGGGGCGTGAAGTTCCAGAATGGGGAACCGTTCAATGCGCAGACGGTGAAGTTCGCGTTCGACCGCGCCGGCGGCGACAAGAGCACGAACAAGGACAAGCGCACCTTCGCGAACCTGAGCACCCATGTGGTGGACGACTACACGGTGGTCCTGCTCAACAAGGAGATCGATCCCAACCTGCCGTTCCTGCTCGGCCAGGTCACCGCCGTGATCGTCGAGCCCAAGAGCGCCGCCGGCAACGCGACCCAGCCGGTCGGCACGGGTCCCTACAAGCTCGACAGCTGGGCCCGCGGCTCGTCCCTCACCCTGGTCAAATGGGACGGATTCCGCAACCCGGGTGAAGCCAAGCTAAAGAAGGTCACGTTCCGCTTCATCGCCGACGCGGCCGCACAGGCCGCGGCACTGCTGGCGGGCGACGTCGACGCGTTCCCGCGCATCAGCACGCGCGACGTGCCGCAGTTCCAGCATAACCCCCGGTTCGAGGTGATCATCGGCGGCACGCGCGCCAAGACGATCATGGCGATCAACAACCGGCACAAGCCGCTTGACGACGTGCGGGTGCGCCGCGCCATCCTGGCAGCGGTCGATCGCAAGGCGGTCATCGAAGGCGGGGCCGACGGCTTCGGCGTGCCGATCGGCAGCCATTACGTGCCCGGCGCGCCCGGTTACATCGACACCACCGGCATCAATCCGTACGACCCCGCGAAGGCGAAAAAGCTGCTGGCCGAAGCCGGTGTCAAGCTGCCGCTGGAACTGACGATGACGCTGCCGCCGCCGGCCTATGCGCGCCAGAGCGGCGAAGTGATCGTGTCCGAGCTGGCCAAGGTCGGCATCACGGTCAAGGTACAGAACGTCGAGTGGGCGCAGTGGCTGAGTTCCACCTTCGGCGGCCCGCACAACTTCGACCTGACCATCGTCTCGCACGTCGAGCCCTTCGATCTTGGGAACTACACCAACCCCAACTACTACTTTGGCTACGACTCGAAGGCCTTCGACACGCTGTACGACAAGATCAAGACCACCGGCGACACCGCCGAGCGCGACAAGCTGCTGGGCGATGCGCAGAAGATGCTGGCGGTCGATGCGGTGAATGACTTCCTCTACCAGCCGCAATTTCCGACCATTGCCAAGAAAGGCGTGAGGGGTCTGTGGAAAGACATGCCCATCTTCTGCAACGACCTCGCAGCGATGAGCTGGGCGTGAGCCCGTTGTACGGAGACTGAGGTGACCGAACCCTACGACCTGTCGGCGCGCGAGCTTGGGCACGCCTACCGCAACCGCAGCCTGTCCCCGGTGGACGTCGTGCAGGCCGTGCTGGGACACATGGCGCGCTGGGAGCCGCACCTGCAGGCCAGCTACCTGCTGCGGCCCGACCTGGCACTGGCGCAGGCGCGCGCTTCCGAAGCGCGCTGGCAGCGCGGCGAGCCTTGCGGCGTGCTCGATGGCGTGCCCGTCACCATCAAGGAAAACATCGCCACGCGCGGCGACCCCATGCCGGCCGGCACCGCCGCGACCGTGCTGCAGCCGGCCGGCGCCGATGCGCCGCCCGCCGCGCGCCTGCGCGAAGCCGGCGCGGTGATCATGTGCAAGACCACGATGCCCGACTACGGCATGCTGTCGTCGGGCCTGTCGAGTTTTCACACGCTGGCGCGCAACCCCTGGGACCTGCGCAGGACGCCTGGCGGGTCGAGTGCCGGCGCCGGCGCCGCGGCCGCGGCCGGCTACGGGCCGCTGCACATCGGCACCGACATCGGCGGATCGCTGCGCCTGCCGGCCAGCTGGTGCGGCATCTTCACGCTCAAGCCCAGTCTGGGTCGGGTCCCGATCGATCCACCCTACATGGGCCGCGCGGCCGGGCCGATGACACGGACCGTGCGTGACGCGGCGCTGATGATGCAGGTGCTGGCCCGGCCCGACGCACGCGACAGCATGAGCCTGCCGGCGCAAGACATCGCGTGGTCGTCGGCCGATGCGACGGTCGAACGGCTGCGTGGACTGCGCATCGGCCTGCTGCTGGAGGCCGGTTGCGGCCTCGCGGTGACGCCCGAAATCCGGGCGGCAGTGGAACATGCGGCACATCTGTTCGAACAGGCCGGCGCCAGCGTGGAACCCATGCCGCCCTTCATGTCGCAGGCCATGCTGGACGGCATGGACCACCTGTGGCGCATGCGCTCGCTGGCCGACCTGAACGCGCTGGCGCCTGCGCAGCGCGCCAGGGTGCTGCCCTACATCCGGCAATGGGCCGAGAGCGCGGCCGCCTTCAGCGGCGAGCATGTGTTTCGCGCGTTCAGCCAGTTCCACGCGACCCGGGTGGCGAGTGTCGCCGCCTGCGCGAAATACGACTACGTGATCTCGCCTGTGTCGCCCAACATGCCGGCGCCTGCCGAAGACCCCTCGCCCACGAACGACCCGCTGCGCCCGCTGGAGCACATCGGCTTCACGGTACCGTACAACATGTCGGAGCAGCCCGCCGCGTCGATCAACTGCGGCTACGACGCGGGCGGCCTGCCGATCGGTCTGCAGATCGCCGGCCAGCGTTTCGACGACCTGGGCGTACTCCAGGTAGCGCGGGCCTTCGAACTGATCCGCGACGCCCAGCGGCCCTGGCCGGCCCCTCCTGCGGATTGATGACAGTACGACAGTATTATGTTATTCATAGCAAGCAATAAATACTGCATAACGGCAAAACCATGATTTGACCAGGATCATGGCGTGCATCACGGACACTCTGGGAAACCGACTGACGCTGCACGACGCAGGCAGCGCGCCGGCGGTCGACGACTTCGTGATGGGCTTCATTTCGTGCGAGGCGCGCGCCGTCAACGTGCTCGCTGCCGCGCACGACTCCGGCGCGATCGTGCAGGCCTGCTGCGCCGCGCTGCACCTGTTCGCCGAATCGCGCGAAGCGGTGCCCAACGCACGGCCTTTCATTGCGCGCGCACTAGCAAATATCGACGAGGCCACGCCGCGCGAGCAGCGCTTTGTCCAGGCGGTCGCGGCCTGGGCCGACGGGGACATCCGCCGCGCCATCGCGCTGCACCAGGAACAGGCGCGCGAATTTCCGCGTGACCTCGCCTCGCTCAAGCTGGGCCAGTACCACTGCTTCAATATCGGCGACTGCCCCGGCATGCTGCGGCTCGCGCTGGCGGCGCTGCCGGCCGCGGCGGATGTTCCCTATCTGCACGGGATGGCGGCGTTCGGGTACGAGCAGTGCCATCTGATGCGCGAGGCCGAGCACAGCGCGCGTCGTGCCATCGCAATGTGCCGCAAGGAGCCGTGGGCGCATCATGCGCTCGCCCATGTCATGCTGACCGAGGGGCGGCTCCACGAAGGGCTGGCGTTCATGCAGGGCGTCAGCGACACATGGACCGGCCTCAACTCCTTCATGGTCACGCACGACTGGTGGCATGTGGCGCTGTTCCTGATCGATCTCGGGCGCGATACCGAGGCGCTCGAGGTGTACGACCGCCATGCATGGGGTGTCGAGAAGGCGTATTCGCAGGACCAGATCGGTGCCGTCTCGCTGCTCGCGCGTTTCGAGCTGGCCGGCATTGCCGTTGGCGAACGCTGGAACGACGTAGCCGATTACCTGATGAGCCGGCTGGACGACCAGGTCCTGCCCTTTCTCGACCTGCAATACCTGTACGGCCTGGCGCGTGCAGGCCGCAGCACCGGGGCGGACACCCTCTTGCGTCACATGGAAGCCTTCGCGCCGCTGGCCCCGCCATCCACCCGGTCGGCCTGGGAGCGCGTTTGCGTGCCGACCGCGCACGGCCTGCTGGCCCATGCGCGTGGCGATTTCGCCGGGGCGATCGATCATCTGGGCCTGGCGCTGCCACGCCTGGTCGAGATTGGCGGCAGCCATGCCCAGCGCGACCTGTTCGAGCAGCTGTATCTCGACGCGCTGGTACGCAGCGGCACCGACGCCGCGCTGGCCACAGCACAAGGCCTGCTGCAGCGCCAGCTCAACACCCAGCCCGAGTCGCTGCGCCTGCGGCGGCAGGCCACCGACGTCTATGCCGGGCTGGGATTGCGCGAATGCGCGCCGCAGCCGCGTGCCCGCGCATGATCCGCGTCAGCGCCAGCCGCGGTGCCAGCCCCGATGGGGGTTGAACCAGCCCCAGCCGTAGCGCGGGTGATAGCGCCATGCCCACCCGGGACCCGGCGACGGGTAGGTAGGCCCGACGACGACCACGCCCACCGGCGGCGCCACCGGCTCGACATACGCCGGTGCAACATAGCCGGGAGCACCATACCCGGCGGGCGCCACGACGCAGGCACTGAGGCTGGCGGCGGCGATAACGATGGCGCTGATGGCGACGAGTTTCATCTGAACGATGCTCCTGGGGTTGAACGGGAATGACGACTTCATCAGTAAACGCCCAGGCCACGCGCCGGATGACGAAGGGCAGGTAAAGTTATGTCAACTCGCCCGCTCACCCACCGGCGTCTTCGTCATCGGGCTTGACGAGCATGACCGGAACGTGGGCGGCATGCACCACGGCCTGCGACACCGAACCCAGCAGCGCGCTGCGCAGGCCACCCTTGCCATGCGAGCCCATCAGCACCATGTCGCAGCCGAACCGCTCCACGATGTCGATGATCGTGTGTCCGGGATCCCCTGACGCCACCTCGCATTCGTACGGCACCCCGGCCTGTTTGAGCAGCGCCTCGGCCCCCTCCAGCAGATACGCGCCGGCCCCCTCGCGCACGTTCTCCAATACCTTGGGATCGGGCGCCATCACTATTTCGTAAAGGGAAGCCGGGTCCTGCACGTTGGCGAGCACCATTTGGGCCTGCAAGCCCTTGCGCGTCAGCGCGATCGCCGTGCGGACCGCCTTGAGCGCGACTTCGGATCCGTCCACGGGCAGCAGAATTTTCATGGGTTGTTCTCCGGTTTCAAGCCTCGTTTCGGCGCCTTCAAGTGTAGGCCCACGCGGTTGCACCGATCCGGGTGCAACAAGCCGGCGGGCCGACGCCGATCACTCGGCCGGCGCGGCACGCACCTTGCCCAGCAGGCGTGTCAGAACCGCGGGCGAGACGAACTTGTTCACCTCGCCGCCGAGCGAGGCAATCTCGCGCACAAAGGTGCTCGAAATGAACTGGTACTTGTCGCCCGGCGTCAGGAATACCGTCTCGACATGCGGCATCAGGCTGCGGTTCATGCCGGCCAGCTGGAACTCGTAGTCGAAGTCGGTCACGGCGCGCAGGCCCCGCACCATCGCCTTGCCGCCCCGCGCCACCACGAAATCGCGCAGCAACCCGGAAAAACTCTCGACACTCACCTGGGGATAGGGTTTGACCGCCTCGCGCACCATGATGATGCGTTCGTCCAGGCTGAACAGGGTCTTCTTGTGATGCCCCGCCGCGACCGCGACGATGATGCGGTCGAACAACTGGGTGGCCCGGCGCACCACATCTTCGTGGCCCAGCGTCATGGGATCAAAAGTGCCGGGGTAAACGGCCGTCACGTTCAGGGACATGGTGAACTTCTCCTCGCGTTGCTCCCGCGCGGTGGCGCGGCCGAATCTCTGCGCGCCATTATGCAGTCGCCGCAGCGCCGCGAATCGCCCTGCCGATCACTCACCGGATGTTCGGGGTATCAGCAGGTGCGCATACACGGCGCCCGCCTTCAGGTGCCGGTGCACGATCAGGCCCGCCGCCGCCAGCATGTCGTCACGCCATGCCGAGGGCGCTTCCAGGTACACATAACCCCCGCTCGCCACCGCGCGGCCCGCGGCCTGCACGGCAGCTTCGAACAGACCCGCATCGAATGGCGGGTCGAGCAGCACCAGGTCCATGCTGGCGGGAGCCAGTTGCCCAAGCGCGCGCAGGCCATCGCCGCGCTCTACCTCGACTGTGCTGGCCTGCAGTTTGAGCCGGATCGCCCGCAGTTGCGCCACCAGCTCACCGTCATGCTCCACCAGGCGCACCTGCGCCGCGCCGCGTGACGCCGCCTCGAAACCCAGCGCGCCGGTGCCGGCAAAGACGTCGATGCAACGCCAGCCGGCCAGGTCCTGCCCCAACCAGTTGAACAGCGTCTCGCGCACCCGATCGGGCGTGGGGCGCAGGCCCGGCTTGTCGGCGACCGGCAGGCGCGTGCGTTTCCATTGGCCGCCGATCAGGCGCACCGCGCCGGTGGGCGCCGTTTTCATACTCCGCCCCGTAAAGCCGGTCGCCGGCCAGTCAACAGAAAGGGAATAAGGCGTTTCATAGAATGCAGTCATTCTACGAACCGCCCCATGTTCAGCTTTTTCAAGAAAAAGAACCCCGCATCCACCCCCGTCACGCCGCCGTCCGAACCGGAATCGACCAACCTTGCGGCGACGACTCCGGCACCGGCCGGCCCCACGGCGGCGGGCTCGCTGATCGCCAGCGCACTGGTCACGCCGATCGGCATTCCACTGCCTGAGGCGGTGACAACGGCGGCGCCCGAGCGAGCCAAATGGCTGGACAAGCTCAAGGCCGGCCTGCGCAAGACCGGCTCGAGCATCTCCACGGTGTTCGCCGGTGCGCAGATCGACGAGGCGCTGTACGAAGATCTGGAGGCCGCGCTGTTGACCGCCGACACGGGTGTACAGGCCACGCAGCACCTGCTGGGCGAGGTCAGGCGCCGCGTCAAGGAAGGCGGCGCCACGCATCCGGTGGCGGTCAGGAACCTCCTGACCGAGGCGCTAACCCAGTTGCTGCGGCCGCTGGAAAAGCCGCTGGTCATCGGCGAGTACAAACCCACCGTGATCATGGTGGCCGGCGTCAACGGCGCGGGCAAGACCACGTCGATCGGCAAGCTGACCAAGCACCTCTCGGACGCCGGGGCCTCGGTGTTGCTGGCCGCGGCCGACACCTTCCGCGCGGCCGCGCGCGAGCAGCTCGGCGTGTGGGCGGATCGCAATACGGTGGAGATCATCAGCCAGGAGGGTGGCGACCCGGCCGCCGTGAGCTTCGACGCGGTGAGCGCGGGCAAGGCGCGCGGGCGCGACGTGGTGCTGGTGGACACCGCGGGGCGCCTGCCGACGCAACTGCACCTGATGGAAGAGCTGCGCAAGATCAAGCGCGTGGTGCAAAAAGCCGACGCGGGCGCGCCGCACGAAGTGCTGCTGGTGATCGACGGCAACACCGGTCAGAACGCGCTGACCCAGGTGCGCGCATTCGACGACGCGCTGCAACTCACCGGCCTGATCGTGACCAAACTCGACGGCACCGCCAAGGGCGGCGTGCTGGCCGCGATTGCGCGGGAGCGTCCGGTGCCGGTTTACTTTATCGGCGTTGGTGAAAAAATCGAAGACTTGGAGACCTTCAACGCGCGCGAGTTCGCGCAGGCGCTGCTGTCATGATCGATTCACCGCGACCCCATCCGCCCACAATCCGAACCAAGCCACCACCATGACCGCCCTGCTGCCCCGCATCGAACTTGAAAGCGCCCCGCAACCGACCGCCGCCGTGATCTGGCTGCACGGCCTGGGCGCCGACGGCAACGACTTTGCCGCTATCGTTCCCGAACTGGACCTGCAGGGTTGCCCGCCGATCCGCTTCGTCTTTCCGCACGCACCGAGCATCCCGGTCACGATCAACGGCGGCTACGTGATGCCCGCCTGGTACGACATCCTCGGAACCGACCTGGCCAAGCGCGAAGACGCGGCCGGCATTCACCACTCGGCGCTGGCCATCGAGGCGTTGATCGCGCACGAGGTGCAACGCGGCATCGCCCCCGGCGCCATCGTGCTGGCCGGCTTTTCGCAGGGCTGCGCGATGGCGCTGCAGGTCGGGTTGCGCCATAGCGCACGACTGGCCGGCATCATGGCGCTATCGGGCTATCTGCCGCTGGCCGGCACGCTGGCGGCCGAGCGCAGCACGGCCAACGCCGCCACGCCGATCTTCATGGCGCACGGCTTGGCCGATCCGGTCGTGCTGATCGCACGCGCCGAAGCCTCGCGCGAGGCCCTGCTGGCGCTGGGCTACCCGGTGCAGTTGCACACCTACCCCATGCCGCACAGCGTGCACCCGCAGGAGATTGCCGACATCAGCCGCTTCCTGCGCTCGGTGCTGGGCACCAATCGCTAAAGCCGGGGCCTGGGACGGTTCCCGCCGTGCGCAAGCCTGCAACAATCAGGAGCATGAAATCCCAAGTGCAGTTCCGCCTTCGCATCTACAGCGACGAGCGCATCGCCATTGGACCGGGCAAGGTCGCCTTGCTGGAAGCCATCGCCGAGACGGGTTCGATTTCGGCCGCGGCGCGCCAGCTGGGCATGTCGTACCGGCGCGCCTGGATCCTGGTCGATGAAGTAAACCGCTCGTTCAACTCGCCTGCGGTCGACACCGCGACGGGCGGCGCGCATGGCGGCGGCGCGGCACTGACGCGGTTCGGCACCGGCCTGGTCACGCGCTACCGTGCCCTGGAACGCACGGCCCGAATGGCCGCCGCGGCCGACATCAGGGCCTTGACCCGGCAGCTGGCACGTTGAGCCCGGCGACACCCCGGTGCGGTCACCCCGTCGGCGTCATGCAGCGCCGCTTTATACGAGTCACGGGCGCGTCTGCCGGAACGAGGGGTCGCCCTCGATCAGATCGGGCAGTTCGTGGCCCATCCAGCAGGACCAGACGTCCTGCGAGAGTTTCTGCCTGGCAGGCGGTGGCGTCTCGGCGATCGTGCCCAGGCTGATGAAGCCGGCCAGGAATTCCGTCTCGGACAAGCCCAACTGACGCACCAGGATCGCATCGAAGCAGCGTTCACCGCTCAGCACGATCGCGCCAAAGCCCAGTTGGTGCGCCGCATTCAGGATGTTGCCGAGTGCGGCCCCGGCGCCCAGCCACTGCTCGCGCAGCGGCACCTTGCTGAGCTGGCGCGGCGCCACAACAAATCCAAGCAGCACCGGCGCCAGGGTGGCGTGCTCTCGCGCGCGCTTGAGATCGATGGCGCTGGCCAGTGGATCGCGCCGCAACTTCTCCTGCTCGAAGCAACGTGCCAGTGTCGCCCGGCTGCGCGCGCGAAACTCAATGATGCGCCACGGGTGCAAGCCGCCGTGATCGGGTGCGCGCAAGCCGGCCTGGATCAACCGGTCCAGCTCCGCGGCGTCGGGCCCGGGGGTCTGCAAGCGCCGGGGCGAGACCGAACGCCGCGCCAACAGACCCCCCAGACCCCGCGCGACACCGACCGCTTCCGACGCGGCGTCAGCATTCAGGTCAACCGGCCCGGCCTGCTGCCGCAGTACCTCGCCGATATCCTGCGCGTCCATCGCCTCGATCCGCAGCGACCGCCTCATGCCATCCGGGGTCACCACTGACATCACCACACCATCCGATTCGATTTCCTTTTCGATCCGCCACTCTGCCACCTGCGCCGTTCGGCGCCGCACCGCCTCGCCGGAGATGGACCGCACTACCGTATCTTGTTCAAGGTCACTCATATCGTCTCCGTCAGGGGTTTGGCAACGAATCGCAGCGGCGGTATCGCTATATTCTTGAGTATATAAAGCAGACGATATCAGCGCACTGGCCGGTGTTCATTCCCGATACGGGAGGGCCAGATGACGGCACGCCCCGCAGCGTCCCGTAGAGGCAGGCAAGGCCTGGAAACAGGTACGCTCTGGCACCACATCAGTGAAACCCCTCATGAATTGGAGAAATAAAGTATAGGTTTTCTCCATTCGAGTATTCATTCGTCAACGCGGAACACCTAATCTGCGACATGTCAGCGTGGTGTTGTCGACGCCTTGCAGACCGTTCCCATCACAACCATCAGGAGATTAGTTCATGAAACTTTCAGCGACACTCACCACACTGGCCGCCGCGATGATCGTGGCGGGAACGGCGCACGCCGCCACCGAACTCGTGATTGCGACCGTGAACAACGGCCACATGATCGAGATGGAAAAGCTCACGCCGTTTTTCGAGAAGGCGTATCCCGACATCAAGCTCAAGTGGGTCACCCTGGAAGAGAACACGCTGCGCCAGCGCGTGACGACCGACATCGCGACCCATGGCGGCCAGTTCGACGTGATGACCATCGGCTCCTACGAGGTGCCGATCTGGGCCAAGCGCAAGTGGATTTTGCCCCTGAAGACTGACGCGGCCTACGACGTCAATGACCTGTTGCCCCCGATCCGCTCTGCCCTCAGCTACGACGGCACACTGTACGCCGCACCGTTTTACGGTGAGAGTTCGATGCTGATGTACCGCAAGGACCTGGCGGAGAAGGCCGGCGTGAAGTACAGCGCGCGCCCGACCTGGGACGAAGTGCGCGACGCGGCCGCCAAGATGAACGATCCGAAGGCCGGCGTCTATGGCATCTGCCTGCGCGGCAAGGCGGGCTGGGGCGAAAACATGGCGCTGCTCAGTACCATGGTCAACACCTTCGGCGGGCAATGGTTCAACATGAAGTGGCAGCCGCAACTGGAGACCAAGCCCTGGCACGACGCGGTCAATTTCTACGTCGACATGATGAAGAAATATGGTCCCCCCGGCGCTTCCGCGAACGGCTTCAATGAGAATCTGGCGCTCTTCAATCAGGGCAAGTGCGCCCAATGGGTGGACGCCACCATCGCGGCTTCCTTCATCAGCAATCCGAAGCAGTCGAAGGTGGCCAGCGACGTCGCATTTGCCCAGGCGCCGGTGGCGGTCACCCCCAAGGGCGCGAACTGGCTGTGGTCCTGGTCGCTGGCCATCCCGGCGAGCACAAAAAAGGCCGAGGCGGCAGACAAGTTCGTGACCTGGGCGACCTCCAAGGACTACATCAAGCTGGTGGCGTCGCAGGAAGGCTGGGCCAATGTACCGACCGGCACGCGTGAATCGACCTACGCCAACCCCGACTTCAAAAAGGCGGCCACCTTCGCCCCGGCGGAGCTGAAGGCGATTGAAACCGCCGATACGCATGATGCCACGCTGCCGAAGTCGCCGTATGTCGGCATTCAGTACGCCGCCATTCCGGAATTCCAGGCCATTGGCACGGCAGTGGGTCAGCAAATGAGCGCGGCCCTGGCCGGCACGGAAACGGTCGATCAGGCGTTGAAGACCTCGCAGGAGCTCGCCGAGCGCGACATGCGCCAGGCCGGCTATTACAAGTAGTAAAGCAAACACGCCAGGCGGGCTGCGCGAGCGCCTGCCCGGCGTCCCCTGTCACCCAACGGGACCACCGCCATGAAACGACTGATGCCCAGGGCGCTGATGGCGCCCGCCGTGCTCACGCTCTTCCTGTGGATGATCGTGCCGCTGGTGATGACGCTGTATTACGCGTTCGTCAACTACAACCTTCTGGAGCCGGGCGCGCACACGTTTGCCGGAATCAATGATTTCCGGTACTTCGTGACGGATCCGGATTTCTGGCCTGCGGTGTGGAACACCTTGCTGCTGATCGGCAGCGTAATCGCGATCACGGTCGTGTTCGGGGTGTTGCTGGCATTGCTAGTCAACGAACCGTTCCCGGGGCGTGGCATCGTGCGTGTGCTGCTGATCTCCCCGTTTTTCGTCATGCCCACGGTAAACGCGCTGCTGTGGAAGAACATGATGATGAACCCGATCTACGGCGTGCTGGCGGATGTCTGGCGCGCCTTTGGCGCGACGCCGGTGGACTGGATGACCAACTGGCCCTTGCTGTCGGTCATCATCATCGTCGCCTGGCAGTGGCTACCGTTCGCCTGCCTGATCTTCATCACCTCCCTGCAGTCGCTCGACCGTGAGCAGATGGAAGCGGCCCGCATGGACGGCGCCAGCGCACGCCAGCGCTTCTGGTACCTCACGCTGCCGCACCTGGGCCGGCCGATGTCGGTGGTGATCATGATCGAGATGATCTTCCTGCTCAGCATCTATGCCGAGATCGCCATCACCACCAGCGGCGGGCCCGGCAATGCGAGCACCAACATTACGTACATGATCTACAAGCAGGCGCTGCTGGGTTTCAATGTGGGCGTCGCATCGGCCGGCGCAGTGTTCGCGGTCATCCTGGCGAACATCGTGGCGGTCTTCCTGGTCCGCATCATCGGCAAGAACCTGGACTGAAAGGGACACACCATGCCACCCCGCAATCTTCTGCCCGTGACGCTGCGCACCCTGGTCGCCTGGGTCGTGACTCTGCTGCTGTTCTTTCCGCTCGGCTGGGTGTTCCTGACGTCGTTCAAGACCGAACTGCAGGCGATCCACGTGCCGCCACTGTTCGTGTTCCATCCGACCCTGGAGAACTTCAGTCTGGTGCAGCAGCGCAGCGATTACCTGCTGTTTGCGCGCAACTCTCTCTACACCAGCCTGGGCTCGACGGTTCTGGGCCTGCTGATTGCAGTACCGGCAGCCTATTCGATGGCGTTTTTCAAGACCCGGCACACCCGCGACATCCTGCTGTGGATGCTCTCGACCAAGATGATGCCGGCCGTGGGCGCGCTGATACCTGTCTACGTGATGTGTCAGACCGCCGGCATGCTGGACTCGGTGCCGGCGCTGATCATCGTGTACACGCTGTCGAACCTTCCCATCATGGTCTGGATACTCTTCACGAACTACAAGGAAGTCCCCGGCGAAATTCTCGAGGCGGCGCGCATGGACGGCGCCAGCCTCTGGAAGGAATTCCGCCACGTCGTGCTGCCACTGACCATTGGCGGGCTCGCCTCCACCGGACTGCTGTGCCTGGTGCTGAGCTGGAACGAGGCTTTCTGGGCACTGAACCTGACCTCGGCGAAAGCCGGCACGCTGGCCGTCATGATCGCCTCCTATTCCAGCCCCGAAGGCCTGTTCTGGGCCAAGCTGTCGGCGGCTTCGACCATGGCGATCGCGCCCATCATCGTGTTTGGCTGGCTGTGCCAGAAACAACTCGTCCAGGGGCTGACCTTCGGCGCCGTGAAATAACCCCACAAGGAGACCCTCCATGGCTTACCTGCAGCTACAAGACATCAGAAAGAGTTTCGGCGAGGCGCACATCATCAAAGGTGTCGATCTGGAGATCAACAAGGGCGAATTCATCGTCTTCGTCGGCCCGTCGGGGTGCGGCAAATCGACGCTGCTGCGCCTGGTCGCCGGGCTGGAGCCGGTCACCAGCGGCAAGCTGATGCTCGACGGGAAAGACATCACCTACGCACCCTCGGGCAAACGCGACCTTGCCATGGTGTTTCAAAGCTACGCGCTGTACCCGCACATGACGGTGCAGGACAACATGTCGTTCGCGCTGCGGCTGGCAGGCGTGCCGAAGGACGAGATCAAAAACAAGGTCGAATACGCGGCCCGGCAACTGAACCTGGCGCAGTACCTGGAGCGAACCCCCAAGGAGCTGTCGGGCGGCCAGCGCCAGCGGGTCGCCATCGGCCGCGCGATCGTGCGTTCGCCCAAGGTATTCCTGTTCGACGAGCCTCTCTCGAATCTGGATGCGGCGTTGCGCGGCAACACGCGCGTGGAAATCCACAAGCTGCACGTGTCCCTGGGCGCGACCACCATCTATGTAACGCACGACCAGGTCGAAGCCATGACGCTGGCCGATCGCGTGGTGGTGCTGCGCGACGGCCTGATCGAACAGGTCGGCTCTCCGCTCGAGCTGTACGACCATCCGGCCAGCCAGTTCGTGGCGCAGTTCATTGGCATGCCTTCCATGAACATGGTAGCCGCCGACGCCATCCCGAGCTTCTCGGCGCACACCGGCGGGCGCCTGCCGAGCGACGGATTCCTGGGCGTTCGCCCGGAAGGCCTGCACGTGCACCAGGGTCATGGCGCCGGCGTGCCGGGGAGGGTCGATCTGATCGAGGCGCTGGGCAACGACACCCTGATCCATGTGGACGTCGGCGGCGTGCAGCTGATTGCCCGCCAGAACGAGCGCACGCCCCTGAAAGTGGGGGACGACGTGGGCGTGGAGCTCAACCCGGCAGTGCTGCACCTGTTCAACCGTGAGGGGCGCGCGCTCGCCGCCTGAGAATTTTCCGGAGAATTTGACGTGTCAATTGCAGCAGCGCCAGCCACTCCCTACGTGGTGCTCCATCTTGGGCTTGGCTCCTTTCACCGCGCTCACCAGGCGGTCTATCTGCAGCAACTCATCGATGCCGGTGACGCACGCTGGTCGTTCTCGGGGGGTAACCTGCGCCCCGATACGACGGAACTGCTGTCTGCGCTGCAGGCACAGGGCGGACGCTACACGCTGGAAACCGTATCACCCGCTGGCGAGTACCGCTATCAGCGCATCGAGGCGATCCGCGAGGTGCTGGCGTTCGAGCCGACGCTGGCCTCACTGATCGCGCGCGGCGCCCATGCGGCCACCCGCGTGATTTCTTTTACCGTGACCGAGGCTGGCTACTACCTGGACCTGCACGACAAACTCGACCTGGGTTTTGCCGACCTCGCGAGCGACATCGATCGCGTGCGGCGCGGCGAGGCTGGGCAAACCATCTACGGCGCGGTCTGCGCCATCCTGCGGGCGCGTCGCGCCGGCAACGCCGGTCCGGTCACGCTGCTGTGCTGCGACAACCTGCGCCACAACGGCCATCGCTTTCGCGGCGGCCTGCTGGAATTCATTGACCGCTGCGGCGACGCCGCGCTGCTTGAATGGGTGCGCGCCAACACCACCTGCCCAAACGCGATGGTGGACCGCATCACGCCGCGTCCACCGCCCGAGCTGCGCGAGCGCGTACGTCAGGCCACCGGCTGGACCGACGCTGCGCCCGTCACAGCGGAGACCTTCATCCAGTGGGTGATTGAAGACGACTTCCTCGCAGGCCGGCCCGAATGGGAGCGCGTGGGCGTGCAGATGGTCGATTCGGTCGCGCCCTACGAAGAGGCCAAGATCCGGGTCCTGAACGCAACGCACAGCTGCGTCGCCTGGGCCGGCACGTTGATCGGACTGCGATTCATCCACGAGGGCACGCGCGTGCCGCAAATCCGTCAGATGGCCTGGGACTACGTCACGCACGATGTCATTCCGTGCCTGACCCAATCCGGCAGGCGCAGTCCCGTCGACTTGCCGGACTACCGCGATGTGGTGCTGGAGCGTTTTGGCAACGCGGCGCTGCGCGACACGAATCAGCGTGTCGCGATGGATGGTTTCTCGAAAATTCCGGGCTTCATCGCACCCACCGTGCGCGAGCGGCTGGCGCAGGGCCAGACGATAGACAGCGTGGCCGTGCTGCCGGCATTGTTCCTTGCGTTCCTGCAGCGCTGGCATCGCGGCGCGCTGGCCTACACCTACGAGGACCAGGGCATGAACCCGGATACCGCGCACGCCATCTGCGCGAGCGCGGATCCGGTCGCCGCCATCAGCGCCGACACCGGCCTGTGGGGCGAGCTGGCCGGCAACGAGATGCTGCGCAACGCATTGCGCCACGCCGCACAACGGGTTCTGGATTTTGAAAAGGGGCATGCATGAGCGCACGTTTGCAGAATAGGCACGCCCTGCTGACCGGCGCCGGTGGAGGTATTGGCCTGGCCGTCGCCGAAGCCTATCTGGCACAGGGCGCACGCTGCACGGTGGCCGATATCGGGTCCACCGCGCCCCCCGCGCTGGCGTCGCTACTGAAGGAACATGCGGCTCGCCTGCAGTACGTGACCGCCGACATCACCCGGCCGGACCAGATCGAGGCTCTACTGGAAACCGCGGTGAGCCGCTTTGGCGTGCCGGACGTGCTGTTCAACAACGCCGCCGTGTTCGCCCTGGCGCCGCTGCTGGAGTCCGACGAAGCCATGTACGACCGCCTGTTCGCGGTCAACGTCAAGGGCATGTTCTTCGTGATGCAGAAGGTGCTGGCACGCATGGTCGAGCATGGTGTGCATGGCGCCGTTATCAACATGGCCTCGCAGGCCGGACGGCGCGGCGAGGCGCTGGTGGCGCATTACTGCGCGAGCAAGGCCGCGGTAATCAGCTACACCCAGAGCGCCGCGCTCGCGATGGCGCCGCACCGCATCCGCGTGAATGCCATCTCGCCGGGCGTCATCGACACGCCCATGTGGCAGCAGGTGGATGCGCTTTTCGCGCGTTACGAGAACCTGCCCCTCGGTGAAAAGAAAAGGCAGGTCGGCCTCGCGGTGCCGCTGGGCTACATGGGCGCGCCGGCGGACATTGCGGGCGCCGCCGTCTTTCTGGCCAGCGACGAATCCTCGTACATCACGGCGCAAACCCTCAATGTGGACGGTGGCTCCGTCATGAGCTAGGCTATTGCCGAGCACCTCAGCGCTTTCTCACCGCCATGCCCGCACGCCATCACACCCTGCCGCGCCAGCGCCAGCCCGAGCTGGAGCACGACCGCGCGCGCAGCCCCGAACTCGGTTATGAACCGCCCGAGACGGTGGGGTCCATCCGCTGCCTGGCGCACGGCTTCCCCACGCCGCTGGCGCGCTGGCACTACCATGACGAATACGAACTGCACCTGATCGTGGCATCGTCGGGCAAGACTTTCGTGGGCGACTACATCGGTTATTTCCAGCCGGGGCATCTGGTGCTGACCGGCCCGCGCTTGCCGCACAACTGGATTTCGCTGGACCTGCCCGAGGGCGGCATTGAACAGCGCGACCTGGTGATCCAGTTCCCGCACGCGCCCATCGCGCAGGCCGCCGAACATTTGCCGGAACTCGCCGAATTGATGCCGTTGCTGGAGCGCGCGCGCAACGGCATCGAGTTCTTTGGACTGTCCGACCGCGCGGTGGAGCATTGGCACAAAGTGAAGGCCGCGCGCGGGCTGGGGCGCCTCGGCGCGTTCTGCGAGTTTCTCGGCGAGCTGGCCCGCTGCACCGATTACCGGTTGCTGTCGCACGCGCAGTTGCAAAGCGAAGACAACGACACCGAACTGCGCCAGATCGATGCGATCCTGCGGCGCCTCACGAACGATCCGGCGCAGCCGCTGCCGGCCGCCCAGCTCGCGGCGGAACTGGGCATGAGCGAGAGCCGCTTCTCCCGCTTTTTTCGCCGTGCCACGGGCAACACCTTCACCGACTTCGTGAACCAGGTGCGCATCAACCGGGCGTGCCAGCTGCTGATGGAGACGGATCGGTACATCACCCACATCTGCTACGAGGTCGGCTTCAACAACGTGGCCAATTTCAACCGCCGCTTTCTCGACTTCAAGGGCATGACACCCGGGGAATTCCGGCGCCAGGTGGACGGCCGCTTTGGCACCAGGCACTGATGCCATGTACCTCGGCATCGATCTGGGCACCTCGGGCGTCAAGGCGGTGCTGCTGGACGAGGCCCACCGGATCGTCGCGGTGGCCGATGCGCCGCTGCAGGTCTCGCGTCCGCATCCCCTTTGGAGCGAACAGGATCCGTGGGCCTGGTGGCAGGCGCTGGACCATGCCATGCAGGGGTTGCGTCACGCCGCGCCCTCTGCATTGGCGCGGGTGCGCGCACTTGGCCTGTCGGGCCAGATGCACGGTGCCGTGCTGCTCGACGCGCACCGGCGCGTGTTGCGGCCGGCGATACTGTGGAACGATGGCCGCGCTTTCGCACAGTGCGCGCACCTGGAGGCCGCCGTGCCGCAGTCCCGCACCATCACCGGGAACCTGGCGATGCCCGGCTTCACGGCCCCCAAACTGCTGTGGGTGCGTCAACACGAGCCGGACGTGTTCGCACAAATCCGCACCGTGCTGCTGCCCAAGGACTGGCTGCGGCTGCGCCTGACCGGCGAGGCGGTGAGCGACATGTCCGATGCTTCCGGCACGCTCTGGCTGGATGTCGAGGCGCGGTGCTGGAGCGAGACGATGTTGCAGGCTTGCGGCCTGACGCTGGCGCATATGCCTCGCCTGGTGGAGGGCAGTGCGGCCTGCGGCGTGGTGCGCGCCGAAGTTGCACAGCGGTGGGGACTGCCCGCGGGGGTGATCGTGGCCGGCGGCGCGGGCGACAACGCCGCCAGTGCCGTGGGCATGGGCGTGGTGCGTGCGGGCGGAGGCTTTGTCTCGCTGGGCACCTCGGGCGTGATCTTTCTGGCGACCGATGTCTTTCGCCCGGCACCCGCGCAGGCCGTGCATGCCTTTGCGCATGCACTGCCGGGTCGGTGGCACCAGATGTCCGTCATGCTGAGCGCCGCGAGCGCATTGTCCTGGGCCACGCGGCTGGCCGGGCAGACCAGCGAAGCGGTGCTGCTGGCCCAGGCGGCGCAACTGTCGGCGGCACGGCGCGCGCAGGCGCCGCTGTTTCTGCCCTATCTGTCGGGCGAACGCACACCGCACAACAACGCGCAGGCCAGCGCCTCGTTCACGGGACTGCGGCAGGAGCATGACGCGGGCGACATGGGTTATGCCGTGATCGAAGGCGTGAGTTTTGGACTCATGGATGGCTTCGCCGCCATGCGCGGCGATGGCCCCCAGGTGCATGAACTGGCCCTGGTGGGCGGAGGTGCCCGCAGCGACCTGTGGGCGCAGTTGCTGGCGTCCGGCCTGGGCTGCGGATTGCGCCGGCACGAGGGTGCGCATGCGGCGGCTGCGGTGGGAGCAGCCCGGCTGGGATGGCTGGCGGCGGGTGGCCACGAGGCCCAGGTGTGCCACCCGCCACAGGGCGGACAGCTATTCGAGCCCGATCCCATCGCGGCCGCCATGCTGCAACTGCGCCACCGGCGCTTTCGCTCACTCTACCCGGCGCTGGAGCCACATTTCATGGGCGCTCCGGCGCCCGATACATGACTTCTGGTTCAAAGAGTTTTGCGAGGAATAGGCCCTCTCTAAGGGTAAATACGCAATTGGGATAAACCAAACTGTATACAGTTCATAAGTTATTCCGTATACAGAAATTCCGCTGGCAGCGTTGCGGATGCCCACGACGCATCTTGCGCCGTCTGTATTTTCAACCGATTGGAGAGAATTCGTGGACATTCACAATCCGTCGCCCGGCCTGTACAACGAAGACCTGGCGCCCGCCCGGGATCGCCGCTGGGGCGCCTTCAGCATTTTCAACGTCTGGACCTCGGACGTGCACAGCCTGTGGGGCTACTACCTCGCGGCCAGCTTGTTCCTGCTGTGCGGCACCTTCCTCAACTTCATCGTCGCCATCGGACTCGGTTCACTCATCATCTTCGCGCTCATGAGCCTGGTCGGCTACGCGGGCGAGAAGACCGGCGTGCCGTACCCGGTGCTGGCGCGCGCCTCGTTTGGCGTCTGGGGCGCGAACCTGCCGGCGCTGGTGCGCGCCATCGTGGCCTGCTTCTGGTACGGCGCGCAGACGGCTGCGGCGTCCGGCGCCATCGTGGCGCTGCTGACGCGCTCCGATGCCATGATGCACTTCCAGCAGAACACCCACTGGCTTGGGCATTCGGGCCTCGAGGTGATCTGCTACGTCGTGGTCTGGGCGCTGCAGCTGCTGATCATCCAGAACGGCATGGAGACCGTGCGCAAGTTCCAGGACTGGGCCGGCCCCGCCGTGTGGGTCGCGATGCTGATTCTGGCCATTGGCCTGTGCGTCAAGGCGGGTGGCTTTTCATTCGCCCACAACATTCCCCAGGCGGTACTGCTGGAGAAAACCAGCGACGTGGGCGTAACCGGCAAGCCCGGCTCGTTCTGGGCGCTGATGGCCGTGGGCGCGACCTGGGTCACCTACTTCGCGGCGCTGTACCTGAACTTCTGCGACTTCTCGCGCTACGCCAGGAACAAGGACGCAATCACCAAAGGCAACCTGTGGGGTCTGCCGGTGAATCTGCTGCTGTTCTCGCTGGTCGCCGGCATCACCACCATCGCGGCGTTTCAGGTCTACGGCGAGGTACTGCTGCACCCCGAGCAGATCTCGGCCAAGTTCGACAGCTGGTTTCTCGCCGCGCTGGCCGCGCTGACTTTTGCCGTGGCGACGCTGGGCATCAACGTGGTCGCCAACTTCGTCTCGCCGGCGTTCGACTTCTCCAACGTCTTCCCGCGCCAGATCAGCTTCAAGAAGGGTGGCTACATCGCCGCGCTCATCGCGCTGGTGCTCTACCCGTTCGCGCCATGGGACGGCAACGCGTCGCATTTCGTGAATGCCATCGGCGCGACGATGGGCCCCCTGCTGGGCATCATCCTGGTGGACTATTACCTCGTCGCGAAGGGGGCCCTCAACGTCGCGGCGCTGTACGACGAGAACGGCGAATACCGCTACGAGGGCGGCTGGAACATCAACGCGCTGATCGCCACCGCCATCGGCGCCCTGTTTTCCAGCATCCTGCCGAACCTGACCGATCTGCTGCCTTCGTGGTGGGTCACTTACGGCTGGTTCTTCGGGGTGGCGATTGGCGGCGTGGTCTATTACGCGATGGCCACCGTCCGGCCCAGAACCGTGCCGGCTATCTCGGTGCGGGCCTGACCTTGAGCCACTTCAGGCCAGCTTGGTGAAACCGTCGGCGCTCCATTCTTCGCTGCCCACTCTGTGGCGCACAAAGAACAGGTCATCGGAGTCGTACTGCCTCTCGATGGTCAAACGCAAATTGCTCTTGCGCGCAACGTCGCTCGCAGCTACCACGTCTGCTGCGCCGCCGGCCGCCAACGCGAAGGTGCTGGACTGCGATGTCCGGGCACCGACCCAATCCAGGGTCTGCGTCAGTGCGACCTGATCACCAAGAACACACGGGGTCCTGATCGCCTTGAACAGTTGCGGGCAACTGGTGTTCGCGGGTCAGCCAGACAAACCACCAAGGGCGACTACACCCTGACAATCCGCCCCCGCACTTGCTCGGCAGCACGGCTCCATTTTGTTTCAGACGGTCAACCCGGATCGCCTGGACGCACCCGGGAAGGCGCCGCGATTGCAGCCAGCGGCGGGCCCGCTTCAATCAAGCTCCCAGCCAGGGGAAGGCTCAACGCCTCGCGGATCAGGGTCCGTGAGACTTTGAGACACGAGGCCGGCTCTGCCTCACCCGCCACGGCTGCATGCGGGTCTGGGCATGCTTGTTCGGGAATACGGGTATCTCCTGAGGTCGTGGCCATGCAAAACTGTCATATTGTATGTATACATAACGTAAGAGGGCGTGCTGCGATAGCCCATAGCCGCATGCGCTGTAACGCCACAGCCCGCACTGAGCGCCCAGGACCACCCGATCAAGGAGACAGCATCATGAAGCGAGGTTTTTGCGTCGCGGCGGCGGCCGGCTTGATTGCCGCCTGTGCTGCATTTGCGGTTCCGCCCGCGCTGGCGGCCGGTCCGATGGTGCTGAAGATCTCGCATCAGTTTCCGGCCAACACTGACTTCCGCGACACTATCGCGCGGCGCTTCGCGCAGGAGGTCGAGAAGCGCACCAACGGCCAGCTGAAGTTCCAGATCTACCCGGGCGCGTCGCTCTACAAGGCGACGCAGCAGTTCGATGCGCTGCAGAGTGGTGCACTCGACATGACGGTCTATCCGCTGGCCTATTCGGGCGGCAAGCTGCCCGCGGTCAACCTGACACTGATGCCGGCGCTGATCAAGAATTACAAGCAGGCCTATGACTGGGAGAACGCCGACATCGGCAAATGGCTCGAGAAGTACCTCAGCGACCACGGCGTCATCCTCGTCACCTGGGTCTGGCAGGGCGGCGGCGTGGCGTCGCGTGACCACCCGATCTTGGTGCCGCCCGACGTCAAGGGTCTGAAGGTGCGCGGCGCCGGCAAGATGATCGAGCTGATGCTGCAGGCCGCCGGCGCCTCGATCGCGACGTTCCCGTCGAACGAAACCTACAGCGCGATGCAGTCGGGCGTGGTTGACGCGCTGTGGACCTCTAGCGCATCCCTGATGAGCTTCCGCCTGCAAGAGGTGGCCAAGTACGTGACAACCGCGCAGGACCACAGCTTCTGGTACATGTTCGAGCCGCTGCTGATGTCCAAGGCCACCTACGACAAGCTGACGCCCGAGCAGCAGAAGATCGTCATGGACGTAGGCCATTCGCTGCAGAAGTACGCGCTCGACGCCTGCAAGGCCGACGACGAGAAGGTCGCCGAGGTCTACGGCAAGGCCGGCGCCAAGGTCCTGCAGATGAACGAGCAGCAATTCCTTGAATGGAAGAAGGTCGCGCAGCAAAGTGCCTACAAGGACTTCGCCGCGCAGGTGAAGGACGGCCAGAAGCTGCTCGACATGGCCGAGGCAGTTAAATGACAACGGCGCGCTAGCACGCACGATCCCATGCGCCGGCCGCACGCCGGCGCATTTTCGTTTCGGGAGTGGACATGCATCCAGCCTGGCGGGCCTTCCGTCGCACGGTCAGAGCCATCAGCGTCGTCACCGGCAACCTGAGCGGCGTGCTGATCCTCGTATCCTGCATCGCAATTACCAACGAGGTCGTCTGGCGCTATTTCCTGCACCAGCCGCACACCTGGAACCTCGAGTTCAACGTGTTCCTGCTGGTTGCAGCGACGTTCCTCGCCGCCAACTACACGCAGATGAAACGCAGCCACGTCGGCACCGAGGTGCTGGAGACGCTGATGTCGCCGCGCTGGAATCGCTGGCGCATGCTTGCAGGCGACGCGCTGTCGCTGTTGCTGTGCGGCTTCCTGAGCGTGAAGGTGTGGGAATACACCGCGCAGGCCTGGCGCGAGGGATGGACCACCGATTCGGTCTGGGCTCCGCACCTGTGGATCCCGTTCGCGCTGATCGCGCTCGGCCTGACCCTGATCTCGCTCGAATACATCGTGCAGATCGTCGACGAGGTGGCCTACCCCGAAATCACCGGAGCGCAGCGTGGGCGAGCATGAACTCGGGATCCTCTTCGTGGGCACGACACTCGTGCTGCTGTTTTCGGGCATGCCGGTTGCGTTCGCGCTTGGCACCGTCTCGGTGTCCTTCATGCTCGGCTTCATGCCGCCAGCCAATATCCAGGGGCTGGCCGACACGCTCTACCAGGGCATGGACAACTTCACGCTGCTGGCCATTCCGCTGTTCATCCTGATGGGCGAGGCGGTCGGGCGCACCCGCGCCGCCAGCGATCTCTACGAGTCGGCCTACCGCTGGCTGCACAAGCTGCCCGGCGGTCTCGGCGTGGCCAATGTCATCGGCTGTTCGATCTTCGCCGCGATGTGCGGCTCCAGTACCGCCACCGCGGCGGCAATCGGTGCGATGGGCGTGCCCGAGATGCGCAAGCGCGGCTATTCGCCGGGGCTGGCGGGCGGACTGGTCGCGGCCGGCGGCACGCTCGGCATCCTGATTCCGCCGTCGCTCACCTTCATCCTTTACGGCATCGTCGTCGAGCAGTCGATCGGCCGGCTGTTCATGGCGGGCATCGTGCCCGGCATCCTCCTGACGCTGCTGTTCGCGCTGTGGGTCATCTACAAGTCGCACCGCGAAGCGGGCGAGACGCGCCGGCACGCCTCGCCCGCCGCCAGCGTCCCGCGCGAGACCTTCACCTGGGGCGAACGCCTGGAGTCGCTGCCGCGCATCCTGCCGTTCGCGGTGATCGTCACGCTGGTGATGATCACACTCTACGGCGGCTTCGCGACGCCGTCGGAGGTTGCCGGGGTCGGCGCCTTCTCGACGATCGTCATGGTGATCCTGATCTACCAGTGCTGGCGCTGGCGCGAACTGCAGGCGATCCTGCTCGGCACCGCGAAAGAGTCGTGCATGCTCATGATGATCATCGCGATGGCGTTTCTCTTCACCTACGTGATGAGCTACCTGCACATCAGCCAAAGCGCCACCGAGTGGATGGTCGGGCTCGGCCTGTCGAAGTGGGCCTATCTGTTCTGGACCGACATCCTTGTCGTCGCTCTCGGCTTCTTCCTGCCACCGGTGGCGATCATCCTGATGGTGACACCGGTCATCATGCCGGGGCTGCTCGCGCACGGCTTCGATCCGATCTGGTTCGGCGTCAACATGACCATCATCATGGAAATGGGAATGATCCATCCGCCGGTCGGGCTCAACCTGTTCGTGATCCAGGGGATCGCGCCCGACATCACACTGAAGCAACTGGTCTGGGGCGTGACGCCGTTTATCGTCATCATGATGCTGTTCATCGTTGCAATCTCGCTCGCGCCTCAGATCGCGCTGTGGCTTCCAAACCTGTTCTTCAATCATTAAGCGCCGCCGGAACCCGGTAAGCCAAGCGCAGGCATGAGTCGTGACGCCCGGCGATTGTGTCGAACGCGGCCACGATGGGTTGCCATGCCGGGACGCTGCGAGGGCAGAACAGCCAACACGAGCACGACAGCGGATGGGGCGCGGTGCCCGGCACAGCTGAGTCCAGGCTCGGTCAGCGGCGCAATCGAATGATCATCGCCAATCAGCATATCGGCGTGCAGCGATCTGACAAAAGCGGACAGACCACCTGGTGTGAATCCCCAATACGGTCGTTCGATGCTCTCATGATGACCGCATCATTGCGCTTTTCCGAAACGCGCTGAGCAACGCCACGCTCAGTCGATCGGCCAGGACATGGCCTTGGGCAGCGTCATGGCAGGCGGCTCGCCGGAGGGTTCGACCGGCGTCGCGGGGCCCTGCGGCTCCTGGGCGGCACGCCACCAGGGCATGACGCCGTCGACCTGCGCCGGCTCCACCGGCTCGCCCAGACACGGCATAACCAATTGCACACCTTGTTTGGCGCCGAGTTCCAGCAGGGTCTCGGCCGGCTCGTCCCACGCGTGCAGCGCCAGGCTGAACGTGCCCCAGTGCACCGGCAAAAAGGCGCCGCCGCCCAGCAGGGCGTGGGCCTTGAGTGCGTTCACCGGACCGAGGTGGATATCGCCCCACGACGGATGGAAGGCGCCGACCTCCAGCATCACGAGATCGAACGGGCCGAGCCGCTCGCGAATGCTGGCGTACTCGGCCGTCAGCCCCGTGTCGCCGCTGAAGAACACCGCGTGGCGTGGCGAGCGGATGACCAGCGACGACCACAGCGTCGCGTTGCGGTCCTTGAGACCGCGGCCGGAGAAATGCTGGGACGGCGCGGCCGTGATGGTCAGGTCGGCCTTCGGCAATGTGTACGACTCCCACCAGTCGAGCTCGGTGATGCGCTGCGCCGGGACGCCCCAGGCTTCCAGATGCGCGCCGACGCCCAGCGAGGTGACGAATGGCACCTCGCGCCGCGCCAGTTCGCGGATGGTCGGGTAGTCCAGGTGGTCGTAGTGGTCGTGCGACACCAGCACCAGGTCGACAGGCGGCAACTCGCGCAGCGCGATCGGCACGGGTTGGAAGCGCTTCGGTCCGGCCAGTTGCGATGGAGAGGCACGCAGGCCCCAGACCGGATCGGTCAGCACGCGCAGGCCGTCGATCTCGATCAACACCGTGGAATGGCCGAGCCAGGTGGCGCGCAGTCCGGTGCCGGGTGGGCGCCGCCAGCCGTCCCGCGGATCGACCGACGGCAGCGGAGCGCGCGGCACGCGCCGGCCCCCGCCGCACAGGAAGTCGCTCAGGGTCGGGCGCGGCACCTCCAGATTGCGCAGTCCCGGCGGTATCGGATACCTGTTGCGGAACCCGTCGCCCGCCCAGAGCGGGGACGCTTTCATGCGCTCCAGCCGCAGGCCGTCCGCTCTTTTGCCAAGTGATTTCATGCGCGCCTTGCGTGACCCTACACAGCGTCCCACTCTACCAGCGGGTGGCGACTGGTGCAGGTCGGGTCAAGCCAACCACTTGCATCGATGCAGCGAGTGCCGGTGTTGAACAGCGCAGGTGCCGTGGGACATTGGCTTGAGGGTTTCGAGGAGAAAATCAAATTACTACATAATTTATAGCTAACTACCGATAACCCATAATGGCTGGAAGCACTATTTTCTTAAACTTACTTCACAATGCCCGAAGCGGATCGGTATCAGCCATACGACGTCCTGTTGCGGACGGATCATGCCGTTCTGCCTTTCATTGATGGCTTTCCGAGGAAAAATGTAAATGTCACCTCCATCGTCCAATAAACAGCTACTTCTCATTGGCGCGTCGCGTGGCCTCGGTTTTGCCCTGGCAAAGGAGTACCTCCGGCGCGGCTGGCATGTCGTGGCCACCGAACGGGTCAGAGCCACGTCCCAACTGCACGATCTTTTGGAAGCCTGCGGCGGCCGGCTCGAAATCGAGACTGTTGACATCACCCATCCCGATCAGGTTGCCGCGCTGCGAGCGCGTCTGGCGCCTCGAGAATTCGATCTGCTGTTCGTCAACGCCGGCGTCACAAACAACGAGCGTGAAACGATCGCCGACGTTTCGACCGACGAATTCATACGCGTGATGGTCACCAACGCCCTCAGTCCCATGCGCGCCGTCGAAGCCTTGCAGGACCTGGTCTGCCCGAGCGGCACAATCGGGATCATGTCCTCCGGGCAGGGCAGCATCGCGAACAACGTGAACGGAAACCATGAGGTCTATCGCGGCAGCAAGGCCGCGCTCAACATGCTCATGCGCAGCTTCGCCGCCCGCCACGCCGATGATCCGCGCACGCTGCTGCTGATGGCGCCGGGCTGGGTGCGAACCGATTTAGGCGGCCCCAAAGCACGCCTGAGCGTCGAGGAGAGCATTCCGAATCTCGTGAACACGATGGACGCGCAGGCCGGACGCGCGGGTCTTCAGTATCTGGATTACCTGGGCCGGACGGTTCCGTGGTGAGGGCGGACATGCGTGTAAAGTAGGTGAAAATTGAAAAACGATGCCCATGAACGAATCCACTCAACCGCCCCCTCTGCCGGACCATCTGTCCATCGACCCGCGCAGCCCGCATCACGTCGCCGCCGTGTTCGAGCATGACGTCGGCATACGGCTCAATGACAAGGAACGCACGGACGTCGAGGAGTATTGCATCAGCGAGGGCTGGATCAAGGTGCCCGCCGGCAAGACGCTGGATCGCAAGGGCCAGCCGCTGTTGATCAAGCTCAAGGGCAGGGTCGAAGCGTTTTACCGCTGAGCCCCACCACTTGCCAGGACAGCAGGATGCTGCACCCCCAGGTTCGCGCCTTGCTCGATCTCATGGAAAAGTCGGGCCTGCCCCCGGTCCACACCCTGTCGCCAGCACAGGCACGTGCGTCGTACCGCGACCGTCGCAGCCTCACCCAGCCGGCGCCCCCGGCGGTCTCGATGCTGAGCAACCTGCAGGCGCAGGGCCCGCACGGGGCGATTCCGCTGCGTCTGTACCGCCCCGCCGGCATGCCGGAGGCTGCCCTGCTGCCTGTCCTTGTTTACTTTCACGGCGGTGGTTTCGTCATCGGCGATCTGGACACGCACGACGTGCTGTGCCGGGAACTCGCCAACGGCGCCGGTTGCGCGGTGGTCTCGGTGGACTACCGGCTGGCGCCCGAGCATCCATTTCCCGGCGCGGTGGACGACTGCCTGGCCGCGACGCGCTGGGTGGCACGCAATGCAGCGCAACTGCAACTCGATGCCACGCGGCTGGCGGTCGGCGGCGACAGCGCGGGCGGCAACCTGGCGGCCGTCGTGTCGCTGCAGGCACGCGACGCGGGCGATCTGCCCATCGCGTTTCAGTTGCTGATCTATCCGGCCACCGACGCGCGCTGCGGCGCGCCATCGCACCAGACGAACGGTCAGGGCTATTTGCTCACGACCGAATCGATGGCGTACTACATGGGCCACTATCTGCCGAACGCGCAGGACAAGCTGAACGAGCGCGCCTCGCCCCTTCTCCACCAGGATGTCGGCCGCCTGCCACCCGCGCTGGTCCTGACGGCGGGCTACGACCCGCTGCGCGACGAAGGGTTGCAGTACGCGCAGCGTTTGAGCGAGGCCGGCAACCGCGTCACCTACGTGTGTTTCGAGCGCCAGATCCACGGCTTCATCCTCATGGGCAAGGTGCTGGAGGAGGCGAACTCGGCCGTGGCAATGTGCGCCGTGGAGTTGAAGCGCGCCTTCCAGGCCTGATTCCTGGCCGCGCTCAGTCTCAGTTCGAAAACCGCAGCACCCCGTCATCGATCGCGCCGAAGCGCAGCGTGAACAGGTCGCTCAGGTAGTTCTGGTTCAGCTTCCAGGGTTTGGCCGTGCCCTGCCGGGGCAACTGGTCGGCGGCACGCTGGAAGTAGCCGGACGAGAAATCGACCCACGGCAGCAGGGGCGTGTCCGGGCCTTGCGGCGGCACCAGACATTGGCGCGCACCGGTCTTGCGCATGTGGTTCAGCAGGCGGCACACGTAGCGGGCCGTCAGGTCCGCCTTCAGGGTCCAGGAGGCGTTGGTATAGCCGAATGTGTTCGCCATGTTCGGCACACCGCTGTACATCAGGCCCTTGTAGTTGACCGTGCCGGACGGCTCCACGCGCCGGCCGTCCACGTAAAGCTCGGCGTTGCCGAGCATGGCCAGCGTCAGCCCGGTCGCGCTCACGATGATGTCGGCCTCCAGCGTGGCGCCAGATTGCAGTTGCACGCCGATTTCGGTGATGGTGGCGATGTGGTCGGTCACCACCGACGCGCGCCCCTGGCGGATGGCCTGAAAGAAATCACCATCCGGCACCAGGCACAGGCGCTGCTCCCAGGGGTTGTAGCGCGGCGTGAAGTGGGTGGCGATGTCGGCCTGCGGACCGAGCGCGCGCCGCACGCCGCCCAGCAAAAGCTGCCGCATGCGCTGAGGACTGCGCCTGCACAGCCGGAACACGTACATCCCCAGCAGCACGTTCTTCCAGCGCGTCACGCCCAGCGCCAGCCGCAGCGGCAGGCGCCGGCGCAACCTCACGCTGAGCTGGTCCACCGAAGGGCGTGCCACCATCCAGGTTGGCGAGCGCTGCAGCATGGTCACATGCGCGGCCTTGTCGGCCAGCGCCGGCACCAGCGTCACGGCGGTGGCGCCGCTGCCGATCACGACGACGCGCTTGCCGGTGCAGTCCAGGTCCCTCGGCCACTGCTGCGGATGCACGAGGGGTCCGCCAAAGCGTTCCTGTCCCGGGAACGCGGGCTGGTAGCCGCCGGCATAGTCGTAGTAGCCGCTGCACATGAACAGGAACTCGCATTGGATGCTCAGGGCGCCGTCGTCCTGCGCCCGATGGAGTTGCACTGTCCAGCGGGCGTCGCGCGAGGACCAGTCCGCCCGCACCACCCTCTGGCCAAAACGGATCTTGCGGTCGATGCCGTGCTCGCGCGCCGTCTCGCGCAGGTAGCTCAGGATGGCGGGGCCGTCCGCGATGGCCTTGGGATCGGCCCAGGGCCTGAACGAATAGCCCAACGTGTGCATGTCGGAGTCCGAGCGCACGCCGGGATAGCGAAACAGATCCCAGGTTCCGCCCAGGTCCTGCCGGGCCTCGACGATGGCGAAGCTGCGATCGGGACACAGCTTTTGCAGGTGGCAGGCCGCACCAATGCCGGAGAGCCCGGCGCCCACCACCAGCACGTCCACGAATTCATCCGCCATCGTGACTGCTCCTGCTTGAAGAATTCCAGTGTAGCCGCTGGTGGAGCAGCGCCCCTGCCCCCATTGACCCCGGTTTACCATATCGCAAATATCGGTGCGTCTTCGCGCCCCTTCGCCGCCACCCCCATGAACACACTCACCCTTCCCACGTATGCCGATGTGACGGCTGCCGCCGCGCGCCTCCAGGGGCACGCCCACAAGACGCCGATCCTCACCTCGCGGACCGTCAACGAGGCGTTCGGCGCCGAGGTGTTCTTCAAGTGCGAGAACCTGCAGCGCATGGGCGCGTTCAAGTTCCGCGGGGCGTTCAACGCCCTGTCCCGGTTCGACGAGCGGCAGCGCCGCACCGGTGTAGTCGCGTTCTCGTCCGGCAACCACGCACAGGCCGTCGCCCTGTCCGCCAGGCTGCTGGGCATTCCAGCCACCATCGTGATGCCGCACGACGCCCCCGCCGCCAAGCTCGCCGCCACCCGAGGATACGGCGGCCAGGTCGTGGTCTACGACCGTTACAAGGAAGACCGCGAGCAGATCGGCAGCGACCTGGCCAGCCGCCAGGGCATGACCCTGATTCCGCCATACGACCACCCCGATGTGATCGCCGGTCAGGGCACCGCGGCGAAGGAGTTGTTCGAGGAGGTCGGCGCGCTCGACGCCCTGTTCGTTTGCCTGGGCGGCGGGGGCTTGCTGGCCGGCTCGGCGCTATCGACCCGCGCGCTGGCGCCCGGCTGCAGGCTCTACGGGGTGGAGCCGGAGGCCGGCAACGACGGCCAGCAATCGTTTCGCTCGGGCACGATCGTGCACATCGATACGCCCCAGACGATTGCCGACGGCGCGCAGACCCAGCATCTGGGCAACTACACCTTCCCGATCATCCGCCGCGATGTGGACGACGTGCTCACCGCGACCGATGCGCAGCTGGTGGAGTGCATGCGTTTTGCCGCCTCCCGCATGAAACTGGTGATCGAACCCACGGGCTGCCTCGGCTTCGCCGCGGCGCGGCAGATGAAGGATCAATTGAAGGGCCAACGCATCGGGATTCTGATCAGCGGGGGCAATGTCGACATGCCCCGTTTTTGCAGCCTGCTCGCCGCTTGAGACCCTGCCTGCATTCAACCGCCCGGCTTGATGCGAAGCGCCACACCCACCCGATTTTTGAAGGATGCCGCATGACACAGCTCACTGGCCTCGAAACCCCGCTGCTGTTGCTCGACGAGCAGCGCATGCAGCACAACATCGACCGCATGCAGCGGCGCATGAACGGGTTGGGCGTTTCGTTCCGCCCGCATGTCAAGACCAGCAAGTGCCCCGAGGTCGTGCGCCGGCAGCTGGCCGCCGGGGCCCACGGGATCACGGTCTCCACGCTCAAGGAGGCCGACGAATTCCTCGCCGCCGGCATCAACGACATCCTGTACGCCGTGGCCATCGCGCCGGCCAAGTTCGATCATGCGATGCGGCTGTCCCGCGCGGGCGTGCAACTCACCCTGCTGGTCGAATCGGTGGCCGCGGCACAGCAGCTTTCACGCCACGGCATGGAAAACGGCCTGTGCCACGAGGTATTCATCGAGGTCGACACGGACCACCATCGCTCGGGCATCGCACCGGATGACCCGCTGTTGGCGCAGGTTGCCGGCGCGCTTCGAACCGATGGGGGACGCGGCGCTCGCCTGAAAGGCGTCATGACGCACGCGGGGGGCTCCTACAGCCTGAACACCCCCGAAGCGCTCGCAGCGATGGCCGAGCAGGAGCGGGCGCGCTGCGTCGAAGCCGCCAACCGCCTGCGCGCCGCCGGCCATGCCTGCGAGGTGGTCAGCGTGGGATCCACGCCGACGGCCCTGAGCGCAAAGACCCTCGCGGGGGTGACGGAGGTACGGGCCGGGGTGTACGTCTTCTTCGACCTGGTGATGGCGGGCGTCGGCGTTTGCACGCAGGACGACATCGCGTTGACGGTGCTTTGTTCGGTGATCGGGCACCAGCCGCAGGCCGGCTGGATCATCACCGATGCCGGGTGGATGGCGATGAGCCGCGACCGGGGCACGCAGAGTCAGGCGCACGACTGGGGATACGGCATGGTGTGCGACGCGAGCGGTCGTGCCATTGCGCAGCTTCAGTTTGGCGAGGCAAATCAGGAGCACGGTGTGTTGCAATGGACCGGCGACCCGGCCACCGACATCACCCGGCGGTTTCCGGTCGGCGCCCTGCTCCGGATCATGCCGAACCATGCGTGCGCGACCAGCGCCCAGCATCAGGCCTACCACGTTCTGCCGCAGGCTGGCGGCGAACTGGAGCGATGGGAACGCTTTGGCGGCTGGTGAAGGGGATCACCGGCAAAACGACTTCATAATCGACATCCTCATGCAGAACATTCCAGCACTGGTGGGGCTCGTGGCAGCCCTGTCGGCGGGGGTCGTCAGCCCGGGCCCGAGCTTCGTCATGGTGGCGCGCACGGCCGTGGCCACCTCGCGCGAAAACGGCGTGGCGGCCGCGCTGGGCATGGGCTGTGGCGGCATGCTGTTTGCCATCGCGACCGTGCTTGGGTTGAATGCGCTGCTGCTGGCTGTGCCGGTGGTGTACGTAGTTCTGAAAGTGGCCGGTGGCCTGTACCTGGCCTACCTGGGGTTGCGCATCTGGAAGTCGGCCCGCCGGCCGCTGGCCTTCATGGGCATGCCGGCCGGTGCCGGCAAGAATACGCGCAAGTCGCTGCTGCTGGGCTTTTCCACCCAGATCAGCAACCCGAAGACCGCCATCGTCTACGCCAGCGTGTTCGCCGCCTTTCTGCCGACGCAGCCATCCGTGGCATTCAACCTGATTCTGGTGGCGGTCGTCTTTGTCATCGAAACAAGCTGGTACACCCTGGTGGCGCTGGCGCTGGCTTCGGAACGCCCACGCAACGCCTACCTGCGCTACAAGGCGTGGCTGGACCGCGTTGCGGGCAGCGTGATGATGGCGTTGGGGCTGGAACTCGTGTCTTCAGCGTATGGGGGCTAGACGAGCGCAGGCGCGCGGCGCAACGCGCCAAGCGCATCATTCCTCCAGCTTCGGAGCGGCCTTTTCCAGATGCCCGCCAAACCCGTGGCGCATGGCCGACAGCACCTTGTCCGCAAAATCGGCGTCCCCACGTGAACTGAAGCGCTCGAACAGCGCGGCGCTCAGGATCGGTACCGGCACGGCCTCGTCGATCGCCGCCGCGATCGTCCAGCGTCCCTCCCCGGAATCCGACACGCGCCCCACATAATGGTCCAGCCCCGGATCCCCGAGCAACGCGCCCGCGGTGAGGTCGAGCAGCCAGGAACCGATCACGCTGCCGCGCCGCCACAGCTCCGTGATCTCGGGCAGGTCCAGTTCATATTGATACAGCTCCGGGTTGCGCAGCGGTGTCGTCTCGGCATCCGCATCGGCCTGGCGCTTGCCCACATTCGCGTGGCGCAGCACGTTCAGCCCTTCCGCGTAGGCACCCATGATGCCGTATTCGATGCCGTTGTGAACCATCTTGACGAAATGGCCAGCGCCTTGCGGGCCGCAGTGCAGGAAGCCCTGCTCGGCGGTGCTGCCAGGCTTGTTCCGGCCGGGGGTGGCCGGTGCCGCGCCGACACCGGGCGCGAGCGTTGCAAAAATCGGGGCCAGATGCTGGACGACCTCCTTTTCGCCCCCAATCATCAGACAGTAGCCACGGTCGAGTCCCGCAACGCCGCCGCTGGTGCCAACATCCACGTAGTGCAACCCCTTCGATCGCGCCTCGGCGCCGCGCCGGATGTCGTCGCGGTAATACGAGTTGCCCCCATCGACGACGATGTCCCCCGGCTGGAGCAGCGGCAGCAACGTGCCCAGCATGTCGTCCACCACCGCAGCCGGCAGCATCAGCCACAGAACGCGCGGGGCGCTCAACTGCGAAATCATCGCCTCGATCGAAGACGCCGCTGTCGCGCCCTGCGCCTGCAAGCTGCTGGCCGCCCGGGCATCTCGGTCATACACGATGCATTCGTGGTTCCCCTGCACCAGACGACGCACCATGTTGGCGCCCATGCGTCCCAATCCAATCATTCCGATTTGCATACTCATCCCCTGTCCATTGGGTGCAGTGCGCCGGGTGCCGGCGCGGATTGCTGCCGCCACCACTATAGGCCGGTATTTTCCCGCCAGCGCGCGGCGGCGCGGCAACGGAAAATGCGCCGGGGCCGGATTTCCCTGAAAAAACCCCACTACATCTCGGATAATCACGGGCGGTATCACTGGCCCTCAATCATCAATGACCGCGGAAAGCGGCACGAAGGAACGACGGTGGAACATCAAGGCAAGCTGGAAGCGGGCGCTCTTGGCCTGACCGAATCGGTAGTCATGGGGGTGGCCGGCACCGCGCCGGCGTACAGCATCGAGATCACCACCTCCACGATCGTCGCGACCGCGGGCGTGTTGTCGCCAGCCAGCGTGCTGGCCTGCGGACTGATCATGTTCGGCATCGCGTTCGCATTCATCCACCTGAACCGGGCGCTGGCCAGCGCCGGCACCTCCTATACGTGGGTCGCCATGGTGTTCGGGCGCACGCTGGGCTTCTTCGCGGGCTGGTCGCTCCTCGTGCTGTGCTGCGTATTCATGGTGTCGGCGATGATCCCCGCGGCCAACGCGACGTTGCTCGTGTTCGCGCCCAGGCTGATGAATAACGTGCACTGGGTCACGCTGCTGGCGGCGCTGTGGCTCACTGTGGTGAGCGCGGTGGTGGTCAAGGGCATCAAGCTGACCAGCTACGTGCAGGTGCTGCTCACCGTCGTGGAGGCGGTGATCCTGCTGGTGATCATCGTGATGGCGTTCATCGTGTTCCCGAAGGCGCCAGCGCACCCGTTTTCCTGGCACTGGTTCTCGCCTTTCGATTTTTCGCCCAAGACCTTCGCCAACGGGGCGCTGGTGGCGATCTTCTTCTACTACGGCTGGGACGTCACGCTCAACTTGAGCGAAGAAACGCGCGACCCGAATCACACGCCAGGCCGCGCGACGTTCTGGGCCATGGTCCTGCTGATGATTTTCTTCCTCGTGTTCATCACGATCACGCTGATCGGCCTGTCCGACGCCGAGATCCAGCACTACAACACGAACATCATCTTCGCGATCGCGGAGAAACTGCTGGGCAAAACCTGGGGCTACGTGGCCATCATCGCAGTGCTGCTGAGCACGATCGGCACGGTGGAAACGCAGATGCTGCAGTTCACGCGCATGCTGTTCGCCAAGGCGCGCGACGGCATGTTGCACCCGCGCTATGCCCGGCTGCATGCGCGCTGGCAGACGCCGCATGTGGCGATCTTCTTCATCTGGGCGGTGGGCCTGGTCCTGCTGCTGATCTCGTCGTACCTGCCAACGATCAACGTGATCCTGCAGGACTCGATCACCGCGATCGGCTTCCAGATCTGCTTCTACCTGGGCCTCACGGGCCTGGCCTGCGCGTGGTACTTCCGCGCGCGAGCCACCGCCGGCTGGGCGGCCGTCACCCACGTGTGGTGGCCGGCAGCCAGCGGGGTGTTCCTGTTCTTCATCGCGCTCTACAGCATCCCGACCTTCGACTGGGTGACCAACGTGGTGGGCCTGGGCGGCATCGCGATCGGCGTCGCGCCGCTGCTGCTGAACCGGCGCCGGATCCGCGCCCTGGCTGCATAAACAGAAACTACCAGGCGCATTGAACTTATTGTTTAGCACTCTCTCCAATAGAGTGCTAATATTTCGATATTGACGAAAGGATTCTGGCATGTCGACTGAAACTGGAGCCTCCAGAACCGCCCTGGCGGTGGTCAATCCGTGGGCGGTCATTCCGTCGCTCGGAAATCTCGACGCCTATATTTCGGCGGTCAACCGCCTGCCCATGCTGACGCTGGAAGAAGAGCAGGATTTCGCCAGAAAGTTCAGGAAAAACAACGATCTGGAAGCCGCCGGCAAGCTCGTGCTGTCACACCTGCGGCTGGTGGTCGCGGTCTCGCGCAAATACCTGGGCTACGGCCTGCCGCACGGCGACCTGATCCAGGAAGGCAACATCGGCCTCATGAAGGCCGTGAAGCGCTTCGACCCGGACCAAGGCGTGCGGCTGGTGAGCTATGCGCTGCACTGGATCCGCGCCGAGATTCACGAGTACATCCTGAAAAACTGGCGCATGGTCAAGGTGGCGACCACCAAGGCGCAGCGCAAGCTGTTTTTCAACCTGCGCTCGATGAAACAGGGCTTCAAGTCCGATGCCGGCGCCACCGATGCCGACACGCGCCGCGAGACGCTGAGCGAGGCCGAAATCGACGTGATGGCGCGCGAGCTCAACGTGAAGCGCACGGACGTAACGGAAATGGAAACCCGGCTGTCGGGCGGCGACGTGATGCTCGACCCGGGCGCCTCCAGCGATGGCGAGGAGGTTTTCGGCCCGATCGCCTACCTGTCCGACGCCAGCCACGAGCCGACCGCGATGATCGAGGCGCACCAGCGCGACGTGCTGGCCAGTGACGGCGTGACGCAGGCGCTGGCCACGCTGGACGAACGCAGCCGGCGCATCGTCGAGGAGCGCTGGCTCAAGGTGAACGATGACGGTTCGGGCGGCATGACGCTGCACGACCTGGCTGCCGTGTATGGCGTCAGCGCCGAGCGCATTCGCCAGATCGAGGCGGCCGCCATGAAGAAGATGAAAAAGGCGCTGGTCGAGTACGCCTGAGCGGGCCCGCGCCGGCCCCTGGGGCGGGGCTAATCCGCCGGCCTGTGCCCCCCGGCGGTAACATCGTGCTTTTTCAGGATTGCACGCATGTTCCGCCACCTCCTCAAAAACGCTCTGGTTTTGGTAGCGTCCGCTGCCGTATCTGTCGGGGCCTTGGCCCAGAATACCTCCAAGCTTCCGGATCACTGGCCGGACCGCCCGCTGCGCATCCTGGTCGGCTTTCCGGGCGGTTCCACGCCCGATCTGGTGGCGCGCGCGCTGCAGGCCCCCCTGTCCAAGGCGCTGGGCCAGCCCGTGATCGTGGAAAACCGTCCGGGCGCCGGCGGCAACATTGCCGCGAATCTGGTCGCCAAGGCCACCGACGACTACACCATTGGGGTCATGATCAACGGCAACCTGACGATTGCCAAACTGCTGAACCCGTCCACGCCCTACGACCCGGCGACCGATCTGGCCCCGATCAGCCTGATCGGCACGGCGCCGCTGGTACTGACCGCGCCGGTGTCGGCCCCCGGTCACAATGCCCGCGAATTCCTCGCGGCGGCACGCCAGGCCGGCGACAAGTGGAGCTACGGCAGTCCCGGCGTGGGCACCGTGGGCCAGATCGGCATGGAACTGCTCAAGGGCAAGGCCGGGATCGACCCGGTGCATGTGCCCTACCAGGGCAATCCACAGGTGATCTCGGCCATGATCAGCGGCCAGGTGAATCTCGCATTGCTGCCGCCGGGACTGGCGACCACGCAAATCCGCGCCGGCAAACTCAAGGCCATAGGCGTCACCTCCGCCACGCGCAGCCCGCTGGTGCCCGAGATCCCCAGCCTGGCCGATGCCGGCGTGAAGGACTATCAGCTGGAAATCTGGACCGCCGCCGCCGCCCCGGCCCACATGCCCAAAGCCATCGTGGCACGCCTGTCCACGCTGATCAGCGACATCGTGCGCACCCCCGAGATGCGGCAGAAGCTGTTCATCCAGGGCTGGGATGCCGTGGGCTCGTCGCCCGAGGGGCTCGAGAACCGCATCAAGTCCGATACCGCGCTGCTGGGTGGCGTGATCAAGGCGCGCCATATCCGGGTCGACTGACTGGCCGGGGCGGTCCCCGCCCGGATGGACGGGGCCGCCGCCGGTTGCTATCTCTTAGCTAGCTACAAGCTCTCGTCAATGCTGGACAAACACGGATTTTCATGAACTTTTTGGCCATTCGATGAATTGCGGCTCGTGCCCGCGCGACTTGAGCCACCGGGCCAGCGCATAGCCGGTGCTCGACGGCCAGCACTTCACCTCTTCGGGGGTGTACAGCCGGTAATCCGCGAGTTCGGGTGACAGCCGCACCTCGCCCTCAGCCACCGCGTGATAGGCGATGATGACCTGGTTCATGCGCTGAAAGTCATATACCCCGATCAGGTCAAGCGCGCCGGCATCCAGATTGGTTTCTTCCTTGATCTCGCGCGCGATGCCGCCCTCGGGCGTCTCGCCCGCCTCCATGAAGCCCGTGATCAGCGCGTACATCTTGCCGGCCCACGCCGCGTTGCGGGCCAGCAGAATGCGACCGTGGTATTCAATCACCGCGGCCAGCACGGGGGTGGGGTTGTTCCAGTGCGTATAGCCGCAGGCCACACAGCGCAGCCGCTGCTTTTCGCCGCCGTCCTCCAGTTGGGCAATCCACTCCAGCGGGGTCGCGCAGTTGGGACAAAATTTAAATTGATGCGTCATTTTTCTTCGTCATTGCGGGCTTGGCCCGCAATCCATGCATGCCGGATCGGGTCCGGCATGACGGCCTCAGGCGGGAAACACGCCGGTCGAGAGATACCGGTCGCCGCGGTCGCACACGATGAACACGATGACCGCATTCGCCTCGCGCTGGGCGATCTCCTGCGCGACCCAGCCCGCGCCGCCCGCCGAGATGCCCGCGAAGATGCCCTCCTCGCGCGCCATGCGTCGCGCCATCTCCTCGGCTTCGTCCTGGCTCACGTACATCAGCTCGTCCACACAGGTCGAGTCATAAATCTTCGGCAAATACTCCTGCGGCCACTTGCGGATGCCGGGGATGCGGGAGCCCTCCGACGGCTGCGCGCCGATCACCTTGACGCCGGGGTTCTTTTCTTTCAGAAAGCGCGACACGCCGGTGATGGTGCCGGTGGTGCCCATGGCACTCACGAAATGGGTCACCTTGCCATGCGTGTCTGCCCAGATTTCCGGACCCGTGGTCTCGTAGTGGATGCGCGGGTTGTCCAGGTTCGCGAACTGGTCGAGCACATGGCCCTTGCCGTCCTTTTGCATGTTTTCCGCCAGATCGCGCGAGTATTCGATGCCGCCGCTCTTGGGCGTCAGGATCAGCTCGGCGCCGAACGCCTTCATGGTCTGGGCGCGCTCGACCGACAGGTCCTCCGGCATGATCAGCACCATGCGGTAGCCGCGCACGGCGGCCGCCATGGCCAGCGCAATGCCGGTGTTGCCCGAGGTGGCCTCGATCAGCGTGTCGCCGGGCTTAATCTCGCCGCGCTCCTCCGCGCGCCGGATCATGGACAGGGCGGGCCGGTCCTTCACCGAACCGGCCGGGTTGTTGCCCTCGAGCTTGCCGAGGACGACATTGCCGCGCTGGGCGTTGCCGGAGGCGTTGATGCGCTGCAGTGCCACCAACGGCGTTTTGCCGATGGCGTCTTCAATCGTGAGGTAGTTCATGGATAGCACTGTGCCATAATTTGAGACTTCCTTCCTGCCGCCCGGGTGGTGAAATTGGTAGACGCAGGGGACTCAAAATCCCCCGCCGCAAGGCGTGCCGGTTCGATTCCGGCCCCGGGCACCAGGTGCTCCCGCCATTGGACGTTCCCACTTCCGCCATGAGACTCCTTCACACCATGCTGCGCGTCGGCAACCTGCAGCGCGCCATCGACTTCTACACGCAGGTGCTCGGCATGAAGCTGCTGCGCACCTCCGAGAACCCCGAGTACAAATACTCACTCGCGTTCGTGGGCTACGGCAACAACCCCGAGCACGCCGAGATCGAACTGACCTACAACCACGGCGTGGACCACTATGACCTGGGTAGCGCCTACGGCCACATCGCGCTCGGGGTGCCCGATGCCTACGCGGCCTGCGAGAAGATCAAGGCCGCTGGCGGCAACGTCACGCGCGAAGCCGGCCCGGTCAAGGGCGGCAGCACCGTGATCGCCTTCGTCACCGACCCGGACGGCTACAAGATCGAGCTGATCCAGCGCCCGGAGAACGCGGGCGGCGGCGGATTGCGCTGAATCGCAGAGCGGCGTTCCCCATATTCAATAGCAAACTATCTATTCTGAATAAGGGTCGACACCCTATTTTGTATCTGAAACCGGGTATTGCATCGAGCCCAACCGGCTCACAACATGGATTTGCCCTGGGCGAGGACCTTGTCGCAGACCTGCTTCGTGATCTTCTCCTTCAGGCCGCCTCCGCTCAGGTCGAGCTGGCTGCCGTTGCTGCCGCTCAGGATGCCCTTGGCACCATTGGTGTAGCCGCTGTCCGAAGAGGCCGACGCGGAGCCGCCGGGCAGTTTGCTCATCAGCGAGTTCTTCACCGAAGCCACGCTGTTGCCGCTGAGGTAGTTGTTCTTGATGCAGAACTCCAGCAGGCCGGCGACGTTGCTGGAACTGCCGGAGAGCATCGAGCCGCCTGACAATGCGCCTGCGATGCCGCCCGCGCCACTGGTTCCGTTACTGCCACCCCCCAGGTTCCCGAGGGCGCCGGACAATCCGCCACCCTCCCCCTGCTTGAGCAGCCCGCTCAATTGCGCGTGGGCGGCCGAGAATGGCAAGGAGGCGACGAGCAGGATGGCACCGATCGTGGCGGGATTGAGGCGTGCTTTCATTTTCGAACTCCTTGGGTTGACCGACAGTAGTCCACTATAGCGACTCCACGACATGGAGCCAACGCGGAGACACGCAACATGACCGTGACCCACACCGACATTCCGGCCCGCCTCGACCGCCTGCCGTGGTCGCGCTGGCACTGGCGGGTGGTAGTCGCGCTCGGCGTGGCCTGGATACTCGACGGACTCGAGGTCACGCTGGTCGGCTCCATGGGTTCGGTACTGGAACGACCCGACACCCTGGCCCTAACGGCGGCGCAGGTGGGCGGCGCGGGCTCGCTCTACGTGGGCGGCGCCGTGGCCGGTGCACTATTGTTCGGCCGGCTGGCCGACCGGCTCGGGCGCAAGAAGCTGTTTCTGGCGACCCTCGCGGTGTATGCGGCCGCGACGCTGGCAACCGCCCTCTCGCCCGACTTTTTCGTCTTTGCGGTGTGCCGCGTCCTCACGGGGCTGGGCATCGGCGGCGAATACGCGGCCATCAACTCCGCCATCGACGAACTGATCCCGGCCCGGGTGCGCGGCCGGGTCAACCTGGCGATCAACGGCAGCTTCTGGATCGGCGCGGCGCTTGGGGCAGGTTTCAGCCTGCTGCTGCTCGATCCCCGCGTGCTGGGTCCGGTGCTTGGCTGGCGCGCCGGTTTTGCGCTCGGGGCACTACTGGCTATCGCTATCCTCCGGGTACGCCGCGACCTGCCCGAAAGCCCTCGCTGGCTCGTGGCGCACGGACGCGCGCAAGAGGCCAACCGCATCATCGAAGGCATCGAGGCCAGCGTGACCGCGCAGCGGGGTCCCCTGCCGCCCGTAACCACGCAGCTTCGCTTTGTGCAGCAGGCGGCACCCTCGATGCGGCAAGTGGCACGGGTGCTGCTGCGGCAGTATCGGCAACGCAGCGGGGTCGCGCTCGCGTTGATGATTTCACAGGCCTTCTTCTATAACGCCATTTTCTTTACCTATGCGCTGGTTCTCACGCGCTTTTACGGCGTGCCTGACGGACGTGTGGCGCTGTACATCTTTCCCTTCGCGCTCGGCAACGTCCTGGGCCCCGTGCTGTTGGGCCCGCTATTCGATCGCATCGGACGGCGCCGGATGATCGCGTTGACTTACGGACTGTCGGGCGTCGGGCTTGCGCTCACGGGCGGGGCCTTCATGCTGGACTGGCTGAACGCAGCCAGCCAGACCTTGTGCTGGTCGGTGGTTTTCTTTCTGGCGTCGGCGGCGGCCAGCTCGGCCTATCTGACGGTCAGCGAGGTTTTTCCGCTCGAGATGCGCGCACTTGCAATTGCGCTTTTCTACGCGGTGGGAACCGGTATGGGCGGCTTCGCGGCGCCGGTGCTATTCGGCCTGCTGATCGAAACCGGCCAGCGCGGCGCCGTCGCGGCCGGCTACGCGATCGGCGCCGTGCTGGTCATCGGCGCCGGGCTGATCGCACTGCGCTTTGCGGTCGATGCCGAGCGCCGGTCACTCGAAGACATCGCGCCGCCGCTGGGTCTGACCGATTCATCCTGAACTTCCTCAACGCGCAAGTTGCGCCGCTTCACGCGCCAGCGTCTCAATGCGCGCCCAGTCGCCTTGGGCCAGCGCATCGCCCGGCACCAGCCACGAGCCGCCCACGCAGGCCACATTGGGTAGCGCTAGCAGATCGGGCGCATTACCGAGCGTGACGCCGCCCGTCGGGCAGAACCGCACGTCGCCGAATGGGCCGCTCCAGGCCTTGAGCATGGCGGCGCCGCCGGCCTGCATGGCGGGGAAGAACTTGAGTTCGGTGAGCCCGTCTTCCTGCGCCATCAGGATCTCGCTGCCGGTCGCGACCCCCGGCAGCAGCGGCAGGTGCAGGTCGCGGCAGGCGTGGCCGACCGCATGGGTGTAGCCGGGGCTCACCGCAAAGCGCGCGCCGGCCATCGCCGCAGCCTGCGCGTCGGCGGCGCTGCGCACGGTGCCCGCGCCCACCACGGCCTCCGGCACCTCGCGCGCAATCAGCTCCATGCAGGCCAGTGCCTCGCGCGTGCGCAGCGTGATCTCCAGCATGCGGATGCCGCCGGCCACCAGCGCGCGCGCCATCGGCACGGCGTGCCGGGTGTCGGTCAGCACGATCACCGGAATCACCGGGGCGTCCTGCATCACCTGCAGCGCCGTCAACGTCTGTATTACAGCCATGTGCAGGCTCCTTCTTCGGCGGTGAGGGCATGGCGCCGCATGGCGCTGAACAGCTCGCGCCCAAGCCCGTGCGCGTTCCCGGCGCGCAGTGTTTGCGGCATGACGGCAACCGCGCGTTTGGCCCACACGGCCTCGGGCAGCAGCACCTCCAAGGTGCCGGCTTCGGCGTCAAGCCGGATCGGATCGCCATCGAGCACGCGGGCCAGCGGACCGCCCGTCGCCGCTTCGGGCGATACGTGGATGGCGGCCGGCACCTTGCCCGAGGCGCCGCTCATGCGGCCATCGGTCACCAGCGCGACCCGAAAGCCCTTGCCCTGCAGCACCGCGAGCGGCGGCGTGAGCTTGTGCAGCTCGGGCATGCCGTTGGCCTGCGGCCCCTGCCAGCGCACCACGCAGATCACGTCGCGGTCCAGTTCCCCGGTTTTGAAGGCCGCGTGCAGCGCCTCCTGCGAATCGAACACGCGCGCAGGCGCTTCGATGATGTGGCGATCATCGGGAATGGCCGACACCTTGATCACGCTGCGCCCCAGGTTACCCTGCAGCAACTGCAGGCCGCCGTGAGGGCTGAAGGGCTGCGCCGCGGGGCGCACGATGGTGGTGTCTCTGGACGCGCCGGCGTCCATCCAGACCAGGCCCTCGGGCGCATTTTCTTCGGGCGCGGCCGGGAGCAGATCAGTCACCTCTTCCGCCAGCGTCATCGGCACCAGGTCGGCCACCTTCCGCGCCGGTGCATGCCGCTCCGGCACGCGCGTGTATTCGCGCAGGCCGCCGGCGCGCACGGTCAGCACGTCCTCGTGCATGAGTCCGGCATCGAGCAGTTCGCGGATCACGAAGCCGGGGCCGCCCGCGGCCTGGAACTGGTTCACGTCGGCCGATCCGTTCGGGTACACGTGGGTCAGCGTCGGCACCACACTGGAGAGCGCGGCAAAGTCGTCCCAATCGATCGTCAGGCCCGCGGCGCGCGCCACGGCGACCCAGTGAATCAGGTGGTTGGTGGAGCCACCCGTCGCCAGCAAGGCCACCATGGCGTTCACGATGCAACGCTCGTCCACGACCCTCCCGATCGGCGCATAGCGCTTCGACTTGATCACACCCAGCACGGTGCGGGCCGCTTCGCGCGTGAGCTCGGCGCGCAGCGCGTTGCCGGGGTTCACGAACGCGGTGCCGGGCACGTGCAGGCCCATGGCTTCGAGCAGCATCTGGTTGCTATTGGCCGTGCCGTAGAAAGTGCAGGTGCCGGGCCCGTGGTAGGCGGCGGACTCGGCCTGCAGCAGCTCGGCGCGCCCCACCAGGCCCTGCGCCGCGAGTTCGCGCACCTTGCCTTTTTCGCCGTTGGACAGGCCCGAGGGCATGGGCCCGGCCGGCACGAACACCGTGGGCAGATGACCAAAGTGCAGCGCGCCGATCAACAGACCCGGCACGATCTTGTCGCACACGCCGAGCATCAATGCCCCGGCAAACACGTCATGACTCAGCGCTACGGCGGTGGCCATCGCAATCACATCGCGCGAGAACAGGCTCAGCTCCATGCCCGGCGTGCCCTGCGTCACGCCATCGCACATGGCCGGCACGCCGCCCGCGACCTGCGCCGAGGCGCCGAACTTGCGCGCCTCGGCCTTGATCATGTCCGGGTAGTACTGCAGCGGCGCATGGGCCGACAGCATGTCGTTGTAGGCGGTCACGATGGCGATGTTGGGTGCACGCTCACGCACGACCTTGAGTTTGTCATTTGCCGGCAGCGCCGCAAACGCGTGCGCCACGTTGGCGCAACCCATGCGCTCGGCGCCGGGTGGGCGCGCGGCCGCCAGTTCCAGCCGTTCGAGATAGGCGCTGCGCGCCGGCTGGCTGCGTTCACGGATGCGGGCGGTCACCGCCTCCATCGTGGCATTGAGTTTCATCTGTTCACCCGCATATTGGTAACTAAATTACAACCGCCATCGTACTCCCGAACTGGCGATCCGTGGCCGGAAATGGGTTACCAATGGGTTACCAAATCAGCCCGGGGCAGCGACATCGCCGTGCGCTGTGTAAAGTGCGGGGCATGGCTGGACCGCTGATACCCGTGCGCGACCCCGCTCCCATGCTGGCGCAGGCGCTGGCCGCCTGGGGCGGCCGGTCGGACCTCTGGATTTTTGGCTATGCCTCGCTGATCTGGCGACCGGACTTCGATTTTGCCGAGCAGCGCATCGCGCGGGTGCAGGGCTGGCACCGCGCGCTCAAGATGTGGAGCCGCATCAACCGCGGCACGCCCGAATGTCCGGGCCTGGTGTTCGCGCTGCTCTCCGGGGGCAGTTGCCAGGGCATGGCATTCCGGGTGCGCCGCCAGGAGGCCGCCGATGTGCTGGCGACCCTGTGGCTGCGCGAGATGGTGACCGGTGTGTACGACCCGCGCTGGCTGCACTGCCGCACGCCGCAAGGACCGATTCGCGCGCTCGCGTTCACGCTATCGCGCCGCAGCCCGAGCTTTACCGGGGAACTGACGCCGGCACAGTACCGGGACATCTTTGGGCGCTCGCACGGGCGCTACGGCAGCACGCAGGACTACGCGCGCCAGACGCTGCATAGCCTGCGCGCGCAGGGCATCCATGACCGTACGCTGGCGCGGCTGCTGGCGTTGGCAGGCGAGCCCGACGCGCCGCCGCCCGCGCGCTGAGTCGGCGATTTGCGCGCGTCAGCCGGCTCTGTCCAGCAGCGCCTCGGCCCGCGTCAGATCGTCAACGGTATCGATGTCGGCCACGCAGCCGATATCGTCAACTATCAATTCGATAGCTTCATGTAAACGAACAACTTGGGCCGCGCCGTTGTTTCCCTTCAAATCCAGCAGCGCGGGGCCGCACGCGGCACCAAACCCCACCGGATGGCCGCGGCGGCCTTGAAACACCGGCACGGCCACCTCATGGGCCTGCAGCGCCATCGCCACCTGTTGCAGCGTCGTCGCCCGAATCAGTGGCAAATCCGCCGGCAGAATCAGCCAGCCGGCCGCACTCCGTGTCGCGCCGACCGCAGCGGCAATCGAATCGCCCATGCCCGGATGCCCCGCGTTCTCCAGATGCCAGGGCAGGCCGCTCGCCCGCACCGCTTCGAGCGTGCGCTCCAGCACGGTCTTGCCGGCCAGCAGCGCCTGCAGCTTGTGCACGGTGCCGCCCGAGGCTTTGAAGCGCTCGCCGCGGCCGGAGGCGAGCACCAGGATGGTGGGTTGTTGCATCTGAGTTGCCGGCCCGCGCGGCCGCGCCGCACGCGCGCCCGAATGGAAGGCGGAGTTTCTATACTGCCAGTATGACAAACACCGCCGCCCACATTGCCGACCTGCGCAAAAGCTACGAGCGCGCCGAGCTCGGTGAAGACGCCTCGCACGCCGACCCGCTCAGGCAGTTCGACCAGTGGCTGACCGAAGCCATCGCCGCCGAAGTGCCCGAGCCCAATGCGATGACGCTCGCCACGGTCGCGAGCAACCTGCGCCCCAGCACGCGCGTGGTGCTGATCAAGGGCTATGACGAGCGCGGCATCGTCTGGTTCACCAACTACGACAGCCGCAAGGGCCAGGAGCTGGCGGGCAATCCGTACGCGGCGCTGCAGTTCCACTGGACCCTACTGGAACGCGTGGTGCGCATCGAAGGTCTGGTCGAGAAGGTCAGCGACGAAGAAAGCGACACCTACTTCGACAGCCGCCCGCTCGATTCGCGCATCGGCGCCTGGGCCAGTCCGCAAAGCCAGGTGATCGCGGGGCGCAGCGTACTGGTCGCCAACGCCGCCCGCTACGGCGCGAAGTTTCTGCTCAAGCCGCCGCGCCCGCCGCACTGGGGCGGCTTTCGCCTCGTGCCTGACACCTGGGAGTTCTGGCAGGGCCGCAAGAGCCGGCTCCATGACCGCCTGCGCTATACGACAGAGAGCGGTGGTGGCTGGTTGCGCGAGCGGCTGGCGCCCTAGGCGCGTGGCTCAGGTCTTCACGCGATCCGCAAACGTCTTGCGGAACCTCGCCACCTTCGGGCCGGCCACGGCCACGCAGTAACCCTGGTTCGGATTCTTCTCGTAGAAGTCCTGGTGGTAGTCCTCGGCCGGCCAGTAGTTGGACAGCGGCAGCACCTCGGTCACGATGGGCGCGCCAAGCACCTTGTCCCGGGTCATCTGGTGGATCATGTCGTCGGCCACCTGCTTTTGTTCGGGCGTCGACCAGTAGATGCCGCTGCGGTATTGCGTGCCGGTGTCGTTGCCCTGGCGGTTCAGCGTGGTCGCGTCGTGCACCACGAAGAAGATCTCCAGAATCTCGCGCACGCTGATCTGGGACGGATCGTAGGTCAGCTTGACCACCTCGGCGTGCCCGGTGTCGCCGCCGCAGACCTGCTCGTAACTCGGATTTTTCGTGTGGCCGTTGCTGTAGCCGGATTCAACGTCAGTGACGCCGCGCACCTTGACGTACACGGCTTCGGTGCACCAGAAGCAGCCGCCGGCCAGGGTGATGGTTTGCAAATCGCTCATGTCGATACTCCTTGGGGGTTGACTCGTCTCACTCGTGGCCTCAGCGCACGTTCCCGCGCGACGGGTGGGATGCCGCGCGCACTGCACTGACAAATGCCGCCAGCGCCGGATTGTCGCGACTGGCTTTCCACAGGCAATGGGTATCGTAAGCTGCGGTGGCCATGTCCAGCGGCACGAACGCCGTGCCGGCCAGCGCCGATTGCTGCAAGGCCGCCGGCACCAGGGCCACACCCATGCCTTGCGACACCAGCGATACCACGCTGAGCCAATGCCGCAATTCATAGCGTATCTCCGGGTAAAAGCCGGCTCCGGTGCAGATGGCCATGATCTGCTCATGGTAGTCGGGCGACACTGTGCGCGACACGACGGCAAAGGGCTGGCCCTGCAATTGAGAAAGCGACAGCGTGCGCTTGCGCGCCAGTGCATGGCCGGCAGGCAGGCAGCAGACAAAGGCCTGGCTGGCCACCAGGATTTCGCTCAATTCGGGCGGCACGCGCGTGGTGTGCACAAAGCCCAGGTCCAGCCGGTCCTGTGCCAGTTCAAGCAGCTGCTCGTTCGAGCTGAGCTCCTTGAGCATCAGCCGCAGCAAGGGATGGCGGGCCTGAAAGCGCTCCAGGATCTTCGGCAGGCCGCTGTACAGCATGGTGCCGGTAAAGCCGATCGCGAGGCTGCCGGCCATGCCCTGGCCGACATCGCGGGCGTGGCCGGCCGCCTGCGCCGCCTGCTCGAGCAGCGCACGCGCCGCCGGTAAAAAAGCCTGGCCCGCAGCGGTGAGTGCGACCTGCTTGCTGTTGCGGGTGAAGAGCCGGGCGCCGACAGAGGCTTCCAGCTGCTGGATGTTCAGCGACAGCGGCGGCTGTGAAATCGACAGGCGCCGCGCCGCGCGGCCGAAGTGCAGTTCTTCGGCCAGAACCAGGAAATAGCGCAGGTGCCGGAATTCCATGAATATGAATAATATATCGTTGAATCAATATCAGGTATTGGACAGATATTAATGACCGTTGAACAATCAGTGCGCGGCCGGGGCGGACCACGCGACTTGCCAAGGCCATCGGCACCACGGTTCCTCTACTTTTTCCGTCAACCTGAAGGACACGAGACATGAAAGCCAAATTCAACTGGGAAGACCCGTTTTTGCTGTCGGAGCAGCTCAGCGACGACGAGCGCGCCATCCAGGAGGCCGCGCACGCCTTCTGCCAGGAAAAACTCCAGCCGCGCGTGCTGATGGCCGCCCGCAATGAGAAGTTCGACCGCGAGATCATGAACGAAGCCGGCGCCATGGGTTTCCTGGGCTCCACTATTGAAGGCTACGGCTGCGCCGGCCTCAACTACGTGAGCTACGGCCTGGTGGCGCGTGAGGTCGAGCGCGTGGACAGCGGCTATCGCAGCGCGATCAGCGTGCAGAGTTCGCTCGTGATGCACCCGATCAACGAGTACGGTTCCGAGGCGCAGCGCCAGAAATATCTGCCGAAACTCGCTACCGGCGAATGGGTCGGCTGCTTCGGCCTGACCGAGCCGAACCACGGCTCCGACCCGGCCAGCATGATCACGCGCGCCAAGCCGGTGGACGGCGGCTACATCGTCAAGGGCGCCAAGATGTGGATCACGAACGCGCCGATTGCCGACGTGTTCGTGGTCTGGGCCAAGCTGGCCGATCCGGACGGCAAGGTCGGCGGACAGGAGAGCATCCACGGCTTCGTGCTGGAGAAAGGCATGAAGGGTTTGAGCGCGCCCAAGATCGAGGGCAAGATGAGCCTGCGCGCCTCCGTCACGGGCGAGATCGTGATGGACGACGTGTTCGTGCCCGAAGCCAACCTGCTGCCCAACGTGAGCGGTTTGAAAGGCCCGTTCGGTTGCCTGAACAAGGCACGCTACGGCATCGCGTGGGGCGCGCTGGGCGCGGCCGAGGACTGCTGGCACCGCGCGCGCCAGTACACCATGGACCGCGTGCAGTTCGGCCGCCCGCTCGCGCAAAACCAGCTGATCCAGAAAAAGCTCGCCGACATGCAGACCGAGATCGCGCTGGGCCTGCAGGGCTGCCTGCGCGTGGGCCGCCTGATGGACGAAGGCAAGGCCGCGCCCGAGATGGTCAGCCTGATCAAGCGCAACTCATGCGGCAAGTCGCTCGACATCGCGCGCATGGCGCGCGACATGCACGGCGGCAACGGCATCCACGACGAATATCACGTGATCCGGCACATGATCAACCTGGAGACCGTGAACACCTACGAGGGCACGCACGACGTGCATGCGCTGATCCTGGGGCGGGCCCAGACGGGGCTGCAGGCGTTTTACTGATCCGGCGGCGCCCCGGGGTGGGTCGATCCCGTAAAATGGGCGGCTGCCCCGCTGATCCCCCGGAGAAGAATTGTCATGACCGCCCCCCTGAATTTTGAGCAGGCCCGATTCAACATGATCGAGCAGCAGATCCGCCCCTGGGAGGTTCTGGACAGCCAGGTGCTGCAACTGCTGTCGGTGGTCAAGCGCGAGGACTTCGTGCCGCTGGCGCACAAGGCGCTGGCTTTTGTCGACATGCAGATCCCGCTGCCGCCGCAGACGCATGCCAGCCAGTGCATGCTGGAGCCCCGCGTCGAGGCGCGCCTGCTGCAGGAGATGGCCGTGCAGCCACACGAGACGGTGCTGGAAATCGGCGCCGGTTCCGGCTACATGGCGGCGCTGCTGGCGCATCGCGCGCAGCGCGTGGTGTCGCTGGAAATCAACCCGGAACTGGCGCAGACCGCGCGCAGCAACCTGCAACGTGCCGGCATCTACAACGCCGAGGTGCGCGAGGCGGACGGCGCCCACGGCATCCTGGCCGAGGCGCCGTTCGACGTGATCTTGCTCAGCGGCTCGGTCGCCAGGGTGCCGCAGGCGCTGCTCGCGCAGCTCAAGGTGGGTGGCCGGCTGGCAGCCATCGTCGGCGACGACCCCGTGATGCGCGCCACCATCGTGACGCGCGTGGGCGAGAACGACTGGCGCACGCTGCAGCCGTGGGATACGCTGGCGCCGCACCTGATGAACTTTCCCGAAACGGCCGCCTTTGTGTTCTGAGCCGTCCACTGTCGTCCATTTTTTTCTGGAGCTCGTCCCATGATTCCCGAAGTCAGCCCTGCCCAATGGTCCGACTGGCTGCAGGCGGCGCGAGCACACGGCGAGCCCGTGCTGCTCGACGTGCGTGAACCGCTGGAATTGGAGACCGCCAGCGTGCGGCCGGCCGACTTTGCACTGGTGACCATCCCGATGGGCGAGATACCGGCGCGCCTGGCCGAGCTGGACCCGGCGCAGCCCGTGGCCTGCCTGTGCCACCACGGGGCCCGCAGCCTGCGCGTGGCGACATTTCTGGCGCAGAACGGGTTCGACCACGTGGTGAACATCACGGGCGGCATCGACGCCTGGTCGCAGCAACTCGACCAGGCGGTGCCGCGCTACTGAGCGCCGCACGACCGGCCCGCCTTCAACGCTTACTGCGTCAGCAGCGCCACCACGGCGTCCGCCGTCTTGCCGGCGGCGCCCCGGTGCGCCGACGCAAACTCCGTACCACAAGCGGCCATGGCCGCCCTGCCGCGCGCGTCGCGCGCGAGCGCCAGCGCCGCCTGCAGCGCCGCGGGCATGGAATCGGCCCGCAGGGCCGCGCCGGCAGACTCGGCGAGCCGCGCGGCCTGCGCGAAATTGAAAGTCGAAGGCCCCATCACGACGGGACAGCCGCAGGCCGCCGCCTCGATCAGGTTCTGGCCGCCGAGCGGCTCGAAACTGCCGCCCAGTAGCGCCACGTCGGCCAGGCCGTAGTACAGCGCCATCTCGCCCAGCGAGTCGCCGAGCCAGATGTCGGCGGTTTGCGGCTGCGCCGCCCAGGCGCTGCGCCGCGACACCGCGAAACCCTGTTGCGCCGCCAATGCGGCCACTTCGTCAAAGCGCTGCGGGTGCCGCGGCACGATCAGCCATTGAACTTCGTCAGCTATTGATTTTGCAGCGTCATTCGCAGATTTTTCGAGGGCTTTAGCCCGAAATGATTGAAGGTTCTGGAGAAATTGCACCTCCTCGCCTTCGCGCGAGCTGGCCAGCAAAATCACGGGCCGACCACACGCCGCGCGCCAGGCCTTGCCCTGAGCGATTTGCGCCGCGTCGGGCATCGCGTCGAACTTGAGATTGCCGAACACCGCCTGCACCGGCGCACCCAGTTGCCGGAAGCGCTGCGCGCCGATCTCGGTCTGGGCCCAGACGGCGGCGAGCGACTGGTAGGCCGGTTTGGCAATCCAGGCCAGACGCAGCGCCCGGCGCAGCGACTTCTCGCTCAGGCGCGCATTCGCCAGCACCAGGGGCACGCCGGCTTGCCGGCAGGCCGCCGTCAGGTTCGGCCAGATTTCGGTCTCCAGCAGCACGCCGATGCGCGGCCTGAAATGCGCGAGGAAGCGCTTCACGGCGCCGGGCGTGTCCCAGGGCTGCCAGACCTGCACATCGCCCGGCTGCAAGAGGGTGACGCCCTCGGCGCGCCCCGTCGCGGTGCCGTTGGTCAGCAGCAGGCGCATGCCGGGCAGGCGCTGGCGCAATTGGCCAATCAGAATCGCGGCGGCGCGCGTCTCGCCCAGCGACACCGCATGCAGCCAGATGAAGCCCGCATCAGGCGGCCCATCGTAGCGGCCGAAGCGTTCCGGCACGTCCTGCAGGTAGCGCGGCTCCGCCGCCCCGCGCCGCGCCAGCTTGCGATGCAGCAGGGGTTGCGCCAGCCACATGGCCAGCGAGTACAGGCTGCGGCTTGCGCTCAATGCGCGGCTTCCTCGATTTTTGCTTCGGGCCGGACCTGGCGCAACAGCGCGAGCATCTCCGTCTGGATGCGCTGCAGGGCTTCGGGCGTATGGCCTTCGAAGCGCAGCGCCAGCATCGGCGTGGTATTGCTCGCGCGGATCAGACCGAAACCGTCCGGCCAGTCCACCCGCAGCCCATCGACGGTGCTGATGCGCGCCGGCGGCGCAAAACGGGCCCGCGCCACCACGCGCGCCACGATGCCGGGCGGCTCGCCCTCGGCACAGCCGATATTCAGTTCGGGCGTGGAAAAGCTGGTCGGCAAGGCGTTCAGCACGGCATTGGCGTCAGGCGACCGGGCCACGATTTCGAGCAGCCGGCAGCCCGCATAGGTGCCGTCGTCGAAACCGAACCAGCGCTCCTCGAAGAAGATGTGGCCGCTCATCTCGCCGCCGAGCGGCGAGCCGATCTCGGCCATCTTCGCCTTGATCAGCGAATGCCCGGTCCGGTACATCAGCGCCCTGCCGCCGGCCGCCTCGATCGCAGGCGCCAGGCGCTGCGAGCACTTCGAGTCGAACACGACCTGGCCGCCCGGCACGCGGCCGAGCACGTCGCGCGCGAACAGGATCAGCTGGCGGTCCGCGTAGATGATGCTGCCGTCCCGCGTGACGATGCCGAGCCGGTCGCCGTCGCCGTCGAAGGCCAGGCCGAGTTCGGCACCGGTGTCGCGCAGTGCCCCGATGAGGTCGCGCAGGTTCTCGGGTTTGTTCGGATCGGGATGGTGGTTCGGAAAGCTGCCGTCCACCTGGCAGAACAGCTCGGTGACGCGGCAGCCGAGCGCGCGAAAAATGGCGGGGGCGGACGCGCCGGCCACGCCGTTGCCGCAATCGACCACGATATGCATGGGGCGTGCCAGCTTCACGTCGGAGACGATGCGGGCCTGGTACGGGGCCAGCACGCTGATGTTGCGGATGTGGCCGCGCGGCTGCAGCACCCAACTCTCGTCTTCCATCATGCGGCGCAGCGCCTGGATGTCGTCACCGTAAATGGCGCGGCCGCACAGCACCATCTTGAAACCGTTATCGTCCTTCGGGTTGTGGCTGCCGGTCACCTGGATGCCGCTGGCGCAAAGTGTGCTGGCGGCAAAATAAAGCATGGGCGTCGTCGCCATGCCGATGTCGATCACATCGATGCCGGCGGCGACGAGGCCGCGCACGAGGGCGGCGGCCAGCGCGGGGCCGCTCAGGCGCCCGTCGCGTCCCACGGCAACGACCCGCTCGCCGTGCGCGCGGGCGATCGTGCCAAACGCGCGTCCCAGCGCCTCGGCGACTTCGGGGTTCAACGTGGACGGCACCACGCCGCGAATGTCATAGGCCTTGAAAATGGAGGCGGCGAGCTGCACGAAGCGTGTCCCTTGCATGGTTTCTGGAGAGTTGCCGGGATTGTAGGCGGGTGGACATGTCCGGAAACGGCGAGTCAAAACCCGCGGCGGGCCTATCATCCACACCATGCTCCCCGATACCGTCACCATTGCGCCCGACGCCTGCTACCTCGCCCTCAAGGCGCGGGATGCGCGCTTCGACGGCTGCTTCTTCACCGGCGTCACGTCGACCGGCATCTACTGCCGCCCGGTATGCCGCGTGAAGACGCCCAAGCGGGAGAACTGCCGGTTCTTCGGCCATGCCGCGCAGGCCGAGCGCGCGGGCTTCCGGCCCTGCCTGCGCTGCCGGCCGGAGCTGGCGCCGCATTCGGTCGTCTGGTCAGTCCAGGACGCCTCCTACATCCTGGCGCACCAGGCCGCGCGGCTGCTGGACGAGACGGAGGCGTGGGGCATTGAAGCGCCTTCCGTGGAGCAACTGGCACACAAGCTGGGCGTGAGCGACCGCCATCTGCGCCGTATCTTCGAGGCGCAGTTTGGCGTCTCCCCGCTGCAATACCTGCAAACGCGCCGCCTTCTCACGGCCAAGCAACTGCTGGCGGACACGGACCTGCCCGTGACCCGGATCGCCCTGGCCAGCGGCTTTGCCAGCGTGCGCCGCTTCAACGCCGCCTTTGTCCAGCACTACGGGCTGAACCCGACGCAGCTGCGGCGCGACGGCGCGGCAACGTCCGGCCTGGCTCAGGCTATCCGGCTCGGCTACCGGCCGCCCTACGACGTGCAGGCCCTGCTCGGCTTCTTCGGCAAGCGCACGCTGCAGGCCGTGGAGTCCATTGGGGGCGGCCCCGGCAACCCCGCGATCCGGCGTACCTTGTGTACCGAGGCGGGCGGCCGCACGCATGCCGGCTGGCTGAGTGCCGAGTTCGACGAAGCGCGCTGCCGGGTGTTGCTGCGCGTGAGCGATTCGCTGCGCGAGGTGCTGCCGCTGGTGATCCGCCGGCTGCGCGCCATGCTCGACCTCGATGCCGACCCGAAAGCCATCAATGCCGTGTTGCACGCGAGCTTTCCAGAGGGCGACGGCCTGCGCGTTCCGGGCGCGATGGACGGCTACGAGTTGGCCGTGCGGGCAGTGCTCGGCCAGCAGATCACGGTGGCAGCCGCGCGCACGCTGGCGCAGCGCATGGTGGACCGCTTCGGCGAGCCGATCGACACGCCTTTCCCCGAGTTGACGCGCCTGTTCCCCGCGCCGGCAGTACTGGCGGGGGCCGGCGGCAACGCGCTGGGCCAACTCGGCATCGTGCGTCAGCGCCAGGCCGCCATCGTCGCGATCGCGCAGGCCGTGGCGGACAAGCGTCTCGCGCTGCACGGTGTCGCCGATGTGCATGCCACCGTGGCGGCGCTCCGGGAACTGCCCGGCATCGGCGACTGGACGGCGCAATACATCGCCATGCGGGCGCTGCGCTGGCCCGACGCGTTCCCGGCCGGCGATGTGGCGCTGCAAAGGGCGCTGGGCGTGACCGACAAAAGTCCGCTGCGCGCGGCGCGCGAAGCCAAGACCGCCTCCACGGGCTGGAAGCCCTGGCGCAGCTATGCCGTGATCCGCGCCTGGGCCACGCTGCCCGAGCCCGTGAAAAAACCGAAGACTACAAAAAATATAGCTAACACTATCGATTTTTAAAGGGCTACAAGCCTAAATCATCATGAATCAACAGGTGAACCCGATGAAATTCGATACGCAAACCGTGCAAACCACCTTCAACAGCCCGCTCGGCCCGGTCATCGTGGCCGCGACCGACCGGGGCGTGGCTGGCGTCTGGTTCGAAGGCCAGCGCCACCTGCCCGACCGCTCCGCCTGGCGCGTCGACGACCGGCATCCGGTGCTGGTGCGCGCCGTGCGGCAGCTTGGCGAATATTTCGCAGGCCGGCGCACGGCGTTCGACCTGCCGCTGGACCTGCACGGCGGTACCGCGTTCCAGCAGTCGGTGTGGCAGGCGCTGCTCAGGATCCCGCGCGGGACCACCACGAGCTACGGCGCCTTGAGCTCGGGCATCGGCAAGCCGGCGGCCGTGCGCGCCGTCGGCGCCGCCGTCGGGCGCAACCCGATCGGCGTGATCGTGCCGTGCCACCGCGTGATCGGCTCGGACGGCTCGCTCACGGGTTATGCGGGCGGGCTCGATCGCAAGGCCGCGCTGCTCGAACTCGAAGCCGCCCTGCCGGGGAATCCCGCTTGACGGCCGCCGCCACGCCGGCTGCCGCCACCGCGAGGCCGCGCTGGGCAGGCGACTTCGTGTTGCTGTCCGCCATCTGGGGGGCGTCGTTCCTGTTCATGGACCTGGCCACGGTGGAATTCGGCGCCGTGCCCACGGCCGCCGTGCGCGTGACGATCGCCGCGCTGTTCCTCATGCCGCTGCTGCTCAAGCGCGGCCTGGGTCCGCAACTACTGCGGCACTGGAAGCCGGTGTTCGTCGTCGGTCTGCTCAATTCGGGCATTCCGTTCGCGCTGTACTGCTTCGCCCTGCTGACCATTCCCACCGGGCTGTCGGCCGTCCTCAATGCCACGGCGCCGCTGTTTGGCGCGGCCGTGGCATGGCTGTGGCTGAAAGACCGGCTGAACGCCTCGCGCGTGCTGGGTCTGGTTATCGGGCTGATCGGCGTGGCGCTGCTGGTCTGGAGCAAGACGAGCCTGAGCGCGTCCGGTGGTGCCTCCGCGGGCGCCAACCTGCTCGCGATCGGCGCCTGTCTGCTGGCCTGCCTTTGCTATGGCACCGCGGCCAGCTTCACCAAGCGCTACCTGGTCGGGTTGCCGCCGCTGCTCACGGCGGCTGGCAGCCAGCTCGGCGCCGCCCTCGGGCTGGCATTGCCTGCCCTGTGGCTGTGGCCCGCGCACATGCCCGGCGCCCGATCCTGGCTGTCGCTGCTGGCGCTGGGGGTGCTGTGCACGGGCCTGGCTTACATCCTGTACTTCCGGCTGATCGAGCACGCCGGGCCGGCGCGTGCGCTGGCGGTGACCTTTGTCGTGCCCGTGTTCGCGGTGCTGTACGGCGTGGCGTTCCTGGGCGAGCACATCACGCCCTGGATGGTGCTGTGCGCCGCCGTGATCGTGTGCGGCACGGCCCTGTCGACGGGGCTGCTCAGGCCCGGGCGCCGAATCCGAGATGCAACGTCCCGCTGAAACCGATGCCGCCGGCGCAACCCGCTACTGAATGGCACCCGCGATCACATTGATGCTCAGTGCCAGCACCACCATGTTGAAGGCAAACGAGATCACCCCGTGCACCAGCGTCAGGCGCCGCATGGCGCGCGAGGTCACCTGCACGTCGGACACCTGCGAGGTCATGCCGATCACGTACGCGTAATACATGAAATCGAAATAGTCCGGCTCCAGCTTGCCGGGAAAGTCCAGCCCGCCCCCGTTCGGGCCCGGCTCCAGCAGTTGCTGGTAATAACGGTGCGCGTAGCGGAACGCAAAAATGGTGTGCATCAGCAGCCACGAGAACGCCAATGCCGTCATGGCCAGAATCAGATGCCCGGTACGCTGCGCGGTGGACAAGCCCTTCACGCTCTGCAGCATCAGCACGATGGCCGCCACGCTGGTCAGAACCACCAGCAACATCAGCAGAAACAGGACCATGCCGGACTGGTCCTGCGCCTGCGCGCGCGCCCGGGTGCGGCCGGCGTTGAATTCCACGGCCAGCCACCAGGCCAGCACCAGGTAGCAGCCCGCGCCCAGACACCAGGCCAGCAGGCCACGCGCCTGCGACATCAATGGCAGCGGCAGCGAGACCAGGGCCGTGGCCACGCCCACCGCCACGGCGTAGATCAATCGCTGGTGGCTCGTCGTTTCGGAAAAATGTTTGCGCATGGCGGCCATTGTGGCGGGGAAACCGGCACGCCGCCCGCCGATCCGGAATTGTTCCGATCCCGTTTATGCCCGCAAGCCGGCGTGGACGGTCGGATACCGCAGCGCCAGCCCGAGTTCGCGCTTCATGCGGGCGTTGTCCAGCAGCCGCGATTCACTCATGAAGCTGAGCAGCATCAGCGGCAGCTGGTCCTGCGCGGTGTCGCGCGCCACCCGCGGCGGCGGGGGCAGTCCGTACAACTGCGCCGCGAGATCGAAATACTCGCCCATCTTGAGCCGCGTGTCGTCATTCACGTTGTACACCCGCTGCGGTTTGCCGCGCCACAGGGCCAGCAGGCAGGCGCGCGCCAGGTCGTCCGCATGAATGTGGTTGGTATAGACGTCGTCCTGCGCCCGCAGTACCGGCGTGCGCCGCTCCAGGCGCGCGCGCGGCGTGCCGCCCTCGCGATCCGGTGCGTAAATGCCCGGAATGCGCAGGATGCTGGCGCGCACCGGACCCGCAGGCCCGCCGCCGCGTCCCAGGAACCGCACCGCCTGTTCGGCCGACACACGTTTGCTGGCGCGGGGCGTGCGCGGACTGGCCGGCCGGCTCTCGGCCACCAGCGCCCCGTGGCAGTCGCCGTACACGCCGCTCGTCGAGCCGTACACGAACGAGACCGGCGCACGGCGCAAACGCAGCGCCCGGGTCAGCGCGCGGATTCTCGGGTCGCCCCAACCCTCGCCCGGCGGCGGCGCCAGATACACGACGCGCGTGGCGATGCCGGCGAGCCGGCGCAGACTGGCCGGCACGTCCAGGTTGCCCAGCAGGGGCGTCACGCCCGCAGCGCGCAGTGCACGGACGCGCTGGGGCGAAGAGGTCAGCGCCAGCAGCCGCAGCCGGCCCGCCGTGGCGCGGGCCACGCGCAGGCCGATATCGCCACAGCCCACGATCAGCATGCGCTCGCGGCGAAAGCGCGCGGGCAACGCGCCGAGGGGGGATTGGTTTGCGGGCAAAATCAGCGCTTCACAGAGAAAAGTTGCCCCCGAGGATACCGAAAGATGAGCCTGCATATTTCCGTGCTGCCGAGCGGCCGCGGTTTTCCGGCGGAACCCGGCGAAGCCATCCTGGCGGCCGGCATTCGCGCCGGGGTCGGATTGCCGTACGGCTGCAAGGACGGGGCCTGCGGTTCCTGCAAGTGCCGCAAGCTGGAAGGCACGGTGGTGCACGGCCCGCACCAGGGCAAGGCGCTGTCCGCGGAGGAAGAGGCCAACGGCTTCATCCTGACCTGCTGCGGCGTGCCGCACAGCGATGTCGTGCTGGAGTCGCGCCAGGTCACCGACGAGAGCGCCTTTCCGATCCGGAAAATGCCGACGCGCGTGCTGGCGCTCGAAAAAAAATCGCACGACGTCATGCTGGTCAGGCTGCAGCTGCCGGCGAACGACACGTTCCGCTACCACGCGGGCCAGTACATCGAATTCATCCTGCAGGGCGGGGTGCGGCGCAGCTACTCGATGGGCAACGCGCCGCACAACGGACCCGGCATCGAACTGCACATCCGTCACATGCCGGGCGGCAGGTTCACCGACCACGTCTTCCATGCCATGAAGGAAAGGGAAATCCTGCGCATCGAGGGACCGTACGGCAGCTTCTTCCTGCGCGAGGACTCGGACAAGCCGGTCATCCTGCTGGCCTCGGGCACGGGATTCGCGCCGATCAAGGCCGTCATCGAGCAACTGCAATTCAAGGGCAGCACGCGCCCCGCGACACTCTACTGGGGCGGTCGCCGCCCGGCGGATTTGTACATGGACGAATGGGTCCGGGCGCGCCTGGCCGAAATGCCCGCCCTGACCTATGTGCCGGTGGTTTCCGACGCGTTGCCCGAGGATGCATGGAGCGGGCGCACCGGCTTCGTGCACCGCGCCGTGCTGGAAGATTTCCCCGACCTCTCGGGTCACCAGGTGTATGCCTGCGGGGCGCCCGTGGTGGTGGATTCGGCACGCGCCGACTACGCGCGGCTGGCCGGCCTGTCGGCCGATGAGTTCTACGCCGACGCGTTCACGACCGAGGCCGACAAGGCGCCGGCCGACGCCCCGGCCTGACGCCGCGCCCCGGCTTCATCGTCACTCGCCCAGATAGGCGGCGCGAACCTTCGGGTCGCTCAACATCTCCTTGGCGTCGCCCGTGATCGTGATGATGCCGGACTCCATGACGTAGCCGCGGTTCGCGATGGCCAGAGCCCGGCTGGCATTTTGCTCGACCAGCAGGATGGTCACGCCCTGCGCGTACACATCACTGACCACCTCGAAGATCTTGTCCACCATGATGGGCGAGAGGCCCATGGACGGTTCGTCCATCAGCAGCACCTTCGGTCGGCTCATCAGCGCACGGCCCATGGCCAGCATCTGCTGTTCGCCGCCCGACATGGTGCCGGCCAGCTGGTCCTTGCGTTCCCGCAGCCGCGGGAAGATGGTGAACATCTTCTCGATGTCCGCCGCGATCTCCGCCTTGTCGCTGCGCACGTAGGCGCCCATCAGCAGGTTTTCCGTGATCGTCATGCGCGCGAACACGCCGCGGCCCTCGGGCACCATGGCCAGGCCCTGCTGCACCAGGTCCCAGGGGCCCTGGCCCCTGATGCTGCGGCCCATGTACTCGATGTCGCCATCGGCGAGGGCCAGGCTGCCGGTGATGGCCTTCATGGTGGTGGTCTTGCCCGCGCCATTGGAGCCGATCAGCGAGACCAGTTCTCCTTCACGGACCTCGAAATCCACGCCCTTGACGGCCTGGATGCCGCCATACGCGACCTTCAGGCCGCTGACCTTGAGTAATATCTGTGCGTTGCTGCTGGCCATGTCAGTGCCCTCCCCCGGTGCCCAGGTAGGCCTCGATCACTTTTTCGTTCTTCTGCACGGTGGCAGGTGTCCCTTCGGCAATCTGCTTGCCATAGTCCAGCACGGTGACGCGATCGCACAGCCCCATGACCAGCTTGACGTCGTGTTCGATCAGCAGGATGGTGCGATCGTCCTTGCGGATCCGGTCGATCAACTCGCGCAGCAGGACTTTTTCGGTGGCGTTCATGCCGGCGGCGGGTTCGTCCAGCGCGATCAGCTGCGGGTCCGTCGCCAGGGCGCGTGCAATCTCCAGCCGGCGCTGGTCGCCATAGCTGAGCGTGCGGGCCTTGTAGTCGGCGAATTTGCCGATGCCCACGTACTCGAGCAGTTCCTGCGCGCGTTTCGCAATCGCGGCCTCCTCGGCCCTGAAGCCGGGGCCGCGGAAAATCGCGCCGATCACGCCCGAGCCGGTGCGCACGTGGCGTCCGACCATCACGTTCTCGAGCGCGGTCATGTCGGCGAACAGGCGGATGTTCTGGAAGGTGCGCGCGATGCCGGCCTTCGCGACCAGGTGCACGGCGGTCGGCTTGTAGGGCTTCCCGGCCAGCTCGAAGGTTCCGCTGTCGGGCGCATACAGGCCCGTCAGCACATTGAAAAACGTCGTCTTGCCGGCGCCGTTCGGGCCGATCAGGCCGTACACCTGGCCGCGCCGGATCTGGATGCCCACATCACTCAAGGCCTGCAAGCCGCCGAAACGCTTGGAGACCCCCGCAACGTTCAGGACGAAATCCGTATTCGTGTCTGTCATGGCGCCCCCTTATTTCTTCACCTGCAGCGACTTGCCGTGTTCGGGCGCGGGCCACAGGCCTCGCGGCCGCAGCAGCATGACGATGATCATGGCCAGCGCGATCAGCAACTGGCGCAGGATCGCCGCGTCGATCCGCCCGCCGGTCATGGCCTGCAGCGGCGTGGCGACATAGCGCAGCACCTCGGGCAGCGACGACAGCAGGATGGCGCCCAGGATCACGCCGGGCAGGTACCCCATGCCGCCCAGCACCACCATGGCCACGACCATCACGGACTCCATCAGGCTGAACGACTCGGGCGACACAAAGCCCTGGAACGCGGAAAACATGGTGCCCGAGATGCCGCCGAACGTGGCCCCCATGCCGAACGCCAGCAGTTTCATGTTGCGGGTATTGATGCCCATGGCCTTGGCGGCGGTTTCGTCTTCGCGGATCGCCATCCAGGCGCGGCCGATGCGCGACATCTGCAGCCGGTGGCAAATGATCACGGTGAAGATCACCAGAATCAGGAACAGATAGTAGTACTGGCTCACCGACGCGAAGTGGAAGCCGAACAAGGTGTGCGGCTTGCCCAGATTGAATCCGAACAGACTGATCGGGCTGATCAGGTCCACCCCCTTGGGGCCGTTCGTGATGTTGATGGGTGCGTCCAGATTGTTCAGGAAGATGCGGATGATTTCCCCGAAGCCGAGCGTCACGATCGCCAGGTAGTCGCCCCGCAGTTTCAGCGTGGGGGTGCCCAGCAGCACGCCGAAGATCCCCGCCAGCACCGCGCCTATCGGCAGCGCCAGCCACAGCGGGGTATGCAGACCATGCGGAAAGATGGCTGCGACGGCCGGAAACGCGCTGGACAGCTGCGGCGAGTTCAGCATGGCATACGAGTACGCGCCCAGCGCATAGAAGGCGATGTAGCCCAGGTCCAGCAGGCCGGCCAGGCCCACCACGATGTTCAGCCCGAGCGCCAGCATCACGTACAGCAGCGAGTTGTCGACGATGCGCACCCAGGCGTTGCCCGCGTGTTGCAGGAGCAGCGGCAGCACCAGCAGCGCAATGCCCGCGAGAACAAACAGGGTCAGTTGGTTTTTCTGTTTCATTTCCAGACTCCGTTCCCGCGATCAGGCCCGATCCGCCACCCGTTCACCCAGCAGACCCGACGGACGCAGCGTCAGGATGCAGATGAGCACGATGAAGGCGAGGATGTCGACATAGTTGCTGCCCAGAAAGCCGCCCGTCAGGGGACTGAGGTAACCCGCGCCGAGGGATTCGATCAGTCCCAGCAGAATGCCGCCGACCACGGCGCCCGCCAGATTGCCGATGCCGCCGAAAACCGCCGCCGTGAAGGCCTTGAGACCCGGCAGGAAACCCATCATGTTCTGTGCCGTGCCGTAGTTCGACGCATACATCACGCCGGCAATGGCGGCGAGCACCGCGCCGATGATGAAGGTGGCCGAAATCACGTTGTCCGGCTTCACACCCATCAGCGCCGCCACCGCCGGATTCTCGGCCGTGGCGCGCATGGCCCGGCCAAGGCGGGTGTAATTCACGAGCCACATCAGGGCGGCCAGCGAAATCACGGTCACGCCCAGCACCATGACCTGGGTCGGCGTGATCACCGCGCCGCCGGGGAGGTTGAACGGCTGGGACGGCAACAGCGTGGGATACGGCTTGTAGTCGGGCTTCCAGATGATCTGGGCCAGCACCTCCAGCAGCAGCGACATGCCGACCGCGGTGATCAGCGGCGCCAGCTTCGGGGCGTTGCGCAGCGGCCGGTACGCCAGCTTCTCGATCACGTAATTGAGCACGCCGCACACGACGCAGGCGATGACGGTCGCGATCAGCAGGATCAGCCAGCCCGGCGTGCCGGCCATCGATTTCTGCATGAGAATGATGATGGACCAGCTGGTCAGCGCCCCCACCATCAGCACGTCGCCATGGGCGAAGTTGATCAGGTTGACGATGCCATACACCATGGTATAGCCCAGGGCGATCAGGGCATACATGCTGCCCAGCACCAGACCGTTGATGATCTGCTGAAGCAGGATATCCATAAAAATTCTCCGTTTTGTAACCGGCTGATGTGCTAGCTGACCGCCGCTGGAACCCACGGCGCGGGCCGTCCAACAGTGTGACCTTGTAAGCCTTTTTGATCACCTAGCAAAAACCCGCCACTGTGCAACCTGTGGCGGGTTCGGGGTGGCGAGATTGTAGCCAAGGCCGCCACGCGCCAAGAGGCCGATTTCCTCGGGTTTACCCTCGAAAGATCGCGGGCCATCAGCGGGTTTGGGCTGCGATCAGTCCGACTTATTGTTGAGCTCCCTGAGCTCGCGCAGCCGCTGCGCGATCCGGATTTCCAGCCCGCGCTCGACCGGCCGGTAGAACGTCGGCGCCTCGATATCGTCGGGCCAGTAGCGCGCGCCGGCCGCAAACGCGCCCTCCTCGTCGTGCGCGTAGCGGTAGCCGCGGCCGTAGTCGAGATCCTTCATCAGCCGGGTCGGCGCATTGCGCAGGTGCAGCGGCACCGCGCGCGTGCCGCCGCCTGCGACAAACGCCTTCGCCTCGTTGAAAGCCTTATAGACCGCATTCGACTTCGGCGCCATCGCCAGATAAACCACGCACTCGGCCAGCGCCAGCTCGCCCTCGGGGCTGCCGAGCCGCTCGTACACCTCGGCCGCATCGAGCGCCAGGCGCAGCGCGCGCGGGTCCGCCAGGCCAATGTCTTCGCTGGCCATGCGCAGCAGCCGGCGCGCCAGGTAGCGCGGGTCGGCGCCGCCGTCGAGCATGCGCACGAACCAGTACAGCGCCGCATCGGGGTCCGAGCCGCGCACCGACTTGTGCAGCGCGCTGATGGTGTCGTAGAACTGCTCGCCGCCCTTGTCGTAGCGGCGCAGCTGCTGCCCCAGCACCTTCATCATCCAGGCGTCGGTGATCTCGCCGGACTGCTCCCGCGCGGCCGCCACCGCCAGCGTTTCCAGCGTGTTGAGCAGGCGCCGTGCGTCGCCGTCGGCATAAGCCACCAGGTGCTCAATTGCTACATCTTCAATAGCTGAAATCTCTTCAAGGGCAAGGGCTTTGGCCACTATTTGCTTGAGATCCTGTTCCGACAGCGGCTGCAGCACGTACACCGTCGCGCGCGACAGCAGTGCCGAGTTCACCTCGAACGACGGGTTCTCGGTGGTCGCGCCGATGAAGGTGAACAGGCCGCTTTCCACATGCGGCAGGAACGCGTCCTGCTGGCTCTTGTTGAAGCGGTGCACCTCGTCGACGAACACGATGGTGCGCTGGCGCATCAGGCCGTCGCGTGCGGCGACCGCCTGCTCCACCGCCTCGCGGATGTCCTTCACGCCGCCCAGCACGGCGCTGATGGTGATGAACTGGGCGTCGAACGCATCGGCCATCAGCCGCGCAATGGTCGTCTTGCCCGTGCCCGGCGGCCCCCACAGGATGCAGCTGTGCGGCTGGCCCGACTCGAACGCGATGCGCAGCGCCATGCCCTCGCCCAGCAGATGCTGCTGGCCCACGACTTCGCCCAGGCCGCGCGGGCGCAACCGCTCGGCCAGCGGCGCGTGGCCCTGAGTTGGCGTTGGCGTTGGCGTATTGGCAGTCGTGGCGTTCACAGCGCGTCCAGCGGACTGAGCACCCCGCGCCCGCCCTTGTTCATGACATGGGTGTAGATCATCGTCGTTTTCATGTCGGCATGCCCCAGCAGCTCCTGCACGGTTCGGATGTCATAACCCGATCGGAGCAGATGCGTGGCAAACGAATGGCTCAGCACGTGTGGCGTGACCGGCTTGTCGATCTGCGCCACGTGCGCCGCCTTGGCCTGGTTCTGCGTCGAAGCGGCCACCTGCCGGTCCACCGCCAGATGGCTCAGGAACGCCTCCACTTGCGCCGCGCCCATGTCCTGCGGGTGCCGCTTGCCGTGAAACTGAATGAAGCGCCGCGCCCAGTCGAGGCAAGCCGTCTCGGTGCGGAGGCTGTAATGCCGCGTACGCAGGTGCGTGCGCATGCGCTCCAACAGCTTCGGCGGCGGGGGTGCAGGGTCGGCGGGCGACGGCGTGGCGTGCGGCTCCATCCGCCGGATTTTAGGTTTGGCTAATCGATGCCGGGATCGGGGTTTCCTGTGGTTGCGCCGAGCACGGATTGTCTTACCCGACTGGTCCCGGTAAGATGGCCGGCGTCTGTTTCTAGTTAGGGCGCACGGTATCTAGTGCAGTGTCACGCTGAAAGCGAAAACAAAATGGCAAAGACACAAAGGGTGCAACGCTCCAAGGACGATTTGAAGAAGGAGCTTCGGGAACAGCTCCAGCTCTTAAGACATTCGTGCCAGTCATACGACAATGGATTAGAAGCGGTTGGGAAGCACATATCCCTGAGCCTTCGGGTCCTTTTGCACCAGCACGGCGACTCTCGATCTTTGCTGGATCAGCTCGGATACAGGACCGGAAAGTTTCTTGATTCTGCGGGACCTCTGAATCCACGGAATCTGATGACCGAGTGCAATCTGGTCATGATGCGTGTGTCATCCACAGGAGCCAGTTACCTCCCGCTGATAGCGGCCGGTGGAGGGCCGCTGCCGTTGCGTCCCACGCCGTTTGTAGACTGGTGGAATGAACCGGTTCTGAAGGACAACAAGAAGCGAACCTTTTGTCGACGCGAGTTGGTTCTGAATGTCGCTGACACCGACGGAGGGGCGCACGTTGACCCAGGTCTTGAAGAAGGCTATATGGCACTCTCGCGGGAGAACTCACTCGGGTGGATATTCAGCGATGGGAGAGTGGAGTCCGCGCTCGCCGGCCGTCCTGAGCTCGCCTGTATGCGGCAGATTGCCCACGAGCTACTTAGCACCATTCATCTGTATGTGCCTGAGTTCCGAGATCTCTCTGAACCTGTGGTGCCCCAGTCGCCAAGCTAGATGCGAAGATCGTGCGCCAATGCGCCCTAACAGGTCGTATATGGACTCCTCCCAACGGCAAAAAACTGATCGATAGTTTTGGCTTTTTGGGAAGCGCCTGCAGTCGTATATCCGGCGTCGATCGTGGGCTCGGTTGGAGCCGTGCCGAAATGGAATCTGCGTCACCGGCGCGTCCATCGTCACCAACGTGGATGGGTGTTCGCCGACAACTGCCCGCCCAGCGGTCTGCCCAACTCGGAGTAGATTCGCACCATGGGGCTCTTGACCTTCAGCATCAACGTCACCCTCGACGGTTGCCTCGACCACCGGGAGGGCATTGCCGACGACGAAACACACGCCTTCTTCACCCGCCTCATGGACAAGAGTGGGGCGATGCTGTGGGGCCGGGTCACCTACGAGATGATGGAGAGCTCCTGGCCGGCGGTCGCGCGCGGCGACACGGAGGCGCCGCCGGCGATGCGCGAGTGGGCGGTCAGGCTGGAGGCCAAGCCGAAGTACGTGGTGTCGTCGACGCGGCAAGACTTCCCGTGGACCAACAGCCA
>SCRU01000172.1 GCA_004323695.1 Burkholderiaceae bacterium | reverse complement strand
TGCTGCGCAATATTGCAAGCTGGCGCGTGAAGGAAACCGACCGGCTCGCCGCCATGGCCACGGAACTGCGCAAGCTCGGGGCCATCGTCGATGAAGGCGCTGATTTTCTGCGCATCACGCCGCCGGCCTCGCCGGCCCACTGGAAAGCCGCCAGCATCCACACCTACGACGACCACCGGATGGCCATGTGTTTTGCGCTGGCCGCGTTCAACGCGGCCGGCCTGCCGGTGCGCATTGAAGACCCGCAATGCGTCGCCAAGACCTTCCCGGATTATTTCGAAGCCCTGTTTTCGCTGGCGCATGCGTTCCCCGCCCGCATCCCGGTGATTTGCGTGGACGGGCCCACCGCCTCGGGCAAGGGCACGCTGGCGGCGGCGTTGGCGCAGCGGCTCGGCTACCGCTATCTGGACTCCGGCGCGCTGTACCGCGTCACCGCGCTGGCGGCCGTGCGCACGGGCCTGGCGCTGGATGCCGCGCACGAAACCGCCATCGCCGCGCTCGCGCAGCGCCTGCCCGTGCACTTTGCCGACGGCAAGATCTGGCTGGACGGCGCCGACGTCACCGATGCCATCCGCACGGAACAGGCCGGCATGAACGCCTCTGCCGTATCGGCCCTGCCCTCCGTGCGCGTCGCCCTGCTGGCGCTGCAACACGGGTTTCGCCAACTGCCCGGGCTGGTGGCAGACGGGCGCGACATGGGCACCGTGATCTTTCCCGACGCGCCGCTCAAGATCTACCTGACCGCGAGCGCCGGACACCGTGCCGAGCGCCGTTATAAGCAGTTGATTTCAAAGGGTTTTCCGGCTATACTTGACAGTCTTCGGAGCGATCTGGAAGCGCGCGATGCCCGGGATTCGTCCCGCACTGCGGCGCCTCTCAAACCGGCCGAAGATGCCTTGCTGCTGGACAATTCGGATTTGACGGTTCAGGAATCCGTCGATCGGGTGTTGGACTGGTGGCAGGGCAGGCAGCCGTTCGGGGCATCCTGAGCGGCGGTTTGGCCCATACGGCCCGCAGCGCGCCACCGCGGCGCACCGGTCGTCTGGTTTTTCAACTCAACCCGCGACCTGCACGCTTGTCCGGCCGCAAAAAAACTGCCACAGCCAGCCCTAGAAACGACAGCAATCCCGCGCTCGTGAATCCTGCCTGTGTGCCTCCAAGGAAACTGAATGTCTGAATCTTTCGCAGCCCTGTTTGAAGAATCATTGCAACGCTCTGAAATGCGCATGGGCGAAGTGGTCACCGCTGAAGTCGTGCGCATCGAGCACAGCTTTGTGGTGGTCAACGCCGGCCTCAAGTCCGAAGCCTATGTGCCCATCGAAGAGTTCAAGAGCGACAAGGGCGAACTCGAAGTCCAGGTGGGCGACTTCGTTTCGGTGGCTATCGACGCCATCGAGAACGGCTATGGCGACACCATCCTCTCGCGCGACAAGGCCAAGCGTCTGTCCTCCTGGATGGCGCTCGAAAAGGCCCTGGAATCCGGCGAATTCGTCACCGGCACCACCAGCGGCAAGGTCAAGGGCGGCCTCACCGTGCTGGTCAATGGCATCCGCGCCTTCCTGCCCGGTTCGCTGATCGACACGCGTCCCATCAAGGACCTGTCTCCCTTTGAGAACAAGACGCTGGAATTCAAGGTCATCAAGCTCGACCGCAAGCGCAACAACGTCGTGCTGTCGCGCCGTGCCGTGGTCGAGGCCAGCATGGGCGAGGAACGCGCCAAGCTGATGGAAACCCTCAAGGAAGGCGCCGTGGTGCATGGCGTGGTCAAGAACATCACCGAGTACGGCGCGTTCGTGGATCTGGGCGGCATCGACGGCCTGCTGCACATCACCGACATGGCCTGGCGCCGCGTGCGCCACCCGAGCGAAGTGGTGACGGCCGGCCAGGAAATCACCGCGAAGATCCTCAAGTTCGACACCGAGAAGAACCGCGTCTCGCTGGGCCTCAAGCAGATGGGCGACGACCCGTGGATGGGCGTGAGCCGCCGCTACCCGCAGGGCACCCGCATGTTCGGCAAGATCACCAACATCGCCGACTACGGTGCGTTCGTGGAACTCGAACCCGGCATCGAAGGCCTGGTCCACGTGTCCGAGATGGACTGGACCAACAAGAACGTGGCCCCGAGCAAGATCGTGTCGCTGGGCGACGAGGTCGAGGTCATGGTGCTCGAGATCGACGAGGACAAGCGCCGCATCAGCCTCGGCATGAAGCAGTGCAAGGCCAACCCCTGGCAGGAGTTCGCGCAGGAAACCAAGCGCGGCGACCGCGTCAAGGGTCCGATCAAGTCGATCACCGATTTCGGCGTGTTCGTGGGTCTGGCCGCTGGCATCGACGGTCTGGTGCATCTGTCCGACCTGTCGTGGAACGAGCCTGGCGAGTCCGCCGTGCGCAACTACAAGAAAGGCCAGGAAGTCGAGGCCATCGTGCTGGCGGTCGATGTGGACCGCGAGCGCATCTCGCTGGGCATCAAGCAACTCGACAGCGATCCGTTCACCACGTTCACCACGCTGAACGACAAGGGCCACACCGTGACCGGCAAGGTCAAGACGGTGGATCCGCGCGGTGCCGAGATCGATCTGGGCGACGACATCATCGGCTACCTGCGCTCCTCCGAGATCAGCCGCGACCGCGTGGAAGACGCGCGCAACGTGCTCAAGGAAGGCGACGAGGTCACGGCCGTGGTGATCAACGTGGATCGCAAGACGCGCAACATCCAGTTGTCCATCAAGGCCAAGGACATGGCCGACCAGCAGGAAGCCATGAACAACCTGAGCCAGCAATCCGCGCGTGAAAACGCCGGCACGACCAGCCTGGGAGCGCTGCTGCGCGCCAAGCTGGACAACAACGAGTCCAAGTAACCTTGCGGGACGGACCACGTGGCGCACAGCGCTGCGTGCTCCGTCCCCAACTTGCTAGGCAAATGACCCGCTCCGACCTCGTCGAAGAACTGGCTGCCCGTTTCGGCCAGCTCACGCACCGCGACGCCGAATATGCCGTCAAGACCATTCTCGACGCGATGAGCGACGCCCTGGTGCGCGGGCACCGCATTGAAATCCGCGGCTTCGGCAGTTTCTCGATCAACCGCCGCTCGCCGCGCATGGGCCGCAACCCGCGCTCGGGTGAAAGCGTCGCCATTCCCGAGAAACGGGTGCCTCACTTCAAGCCGGGCAAGGCGCTGCGCGAAGCCGTGGACCAGCGCACGCGCGAGCTGGAAGAGGCCGCCGCGGCCAGGCCGGGCGCTGCGAATCCGTCGGTAGAATCGCCTCGTCACTGAGGAAGATTCATGAAATACCTCATGTGGCTGCTCAAGGCAGCCATTTTTTTTACCTTGTTCGCGTTCGCGCTGAACAACCAGCAGGACACCACGGTCCACTTCTTCTTTGGCGCCCAGTGGCAAGCCCCGCTGGTGCTGGTGGTGCTGGCGGCCTTTGCGGCGGGTGTCGTGCTCGGCGTGCTCGGCATGGTGCCGCGCTGGTGGAAGCACCGCGCCAGCGCCAAGGCGGCGCGGCGTGCGAACCTGCCGGCCAGCGGCTTTGCTCATCCGGCCCGCCCCAGCGAACACGATGGACTTTGACCTGACCTGGGTTCTTTTGGGCCTGCCCGCCGCGTTCATCCTGGGGTGGGCCGCGTCGCGGTTTGACCTGCGCCAGCTGCGCATGGAAAACCGGCAGGCACCCAAGGCCTATTTCAAGGGTTTGAATTTTCTGCTGAACGAGCAGCAGGACCAGGCCATCGATGCCTTTATCGAGGCGGTGCAAAACGACCCGGATACTTCCGAGTTGCACTTTGCGCTGGGCAACCTGTTCCGGCGCCGCGGCGAGTACGAGCGCGCCGTGCGGGTGCATGAGCATCTGCTTTCGCGCGGCGACCTGAGCCGCGCCGACCGCGAACGCGCGCAGCACGCGCTGGCGCAGGACTTCCTGAAGGCGGGCCTGCTCGACCGCGCGGAGCAGGCCCTGCGCCAGCTCGAAGACACCCCATTCGAGGCCCAGGCGAGCCTGGCCTTGCTGGCGATCTTCGAGCGCTCCCGCGACTGGCCGCAGGCGGCCCGGATCGCGCAAAAACTCGAAGACGCTGGCCAGGGCAGCTTCAGCGCGCGCCAGGCCCATTACCTGTGCGAGCAGGCTGCCTCCGAAGTTTCCCAGGGCAACAACGCCGCGGCGCAGCGACTGCTGGAGCAGGCCATCGCCACCGCGCCGCAGGCACCACGCCCGCACATCGATCTGGCGGCCTTGCATCTGCGGGTTGGTGAGGCCGCCAGCGCGTTCGAGACCCTGCAGGGCCTGCTGGATGTGGCGCCCCGCTCGCTGCCGCTGGCGGCGCGCCTGCTGCGCGAAGCCGGGCTGGCGTGCGGGCGCGGCGCCCAAACCCTGACGCTGCTGAGAACCAGTTACGCCCACGACCCCGGCCTGGATGTGCTGGACGCGATCGTGGCGCTGAGCGCGGCCGAGGCGCCGGGCGGCGAGACGCAGGGTGGCCGCGACTGGTACGTCAAACATCTCGAGCACGAGCCCTCGCTGGTTGCCGCCGCCAAATGGCTGGCCGGCGAGAAGCTGGAACACGAGCAGTTTCACCCCCAGGTCCAGCGTGCGCTGGACCGCGCGGCGCAACCGCTGCTGCGCTATCGATGCGCCGCCTGCGGCTTCGAGGCCACGCAGCATTTCTGGCAATGCCCCGGCTGCCAGGCGTGGGACAGCTACCCCGCGCGCCGGATCGAAGAACTCTAGCTACGAATTCACCAGCGCGATCAGGTCGGTCACCCCGACATCCACGCCGGCCTGCATGAGCAGGGTGGTCGCTTGCCCGCGGTGATGCGTCTGATGGTTGAAGAAATGCGTCAGCGCCTGCCACATCGGATGTGCGCGCTGCACGCCCTTGCTGTTGCTGTAGCGCATGATGCGCGTCGGGAAATCGCCCGGCATTTCCAGCACCCAGGCTTCGATGGCGGCGTCCAGCCGCTCGCGCTGGCCGCGCAGGCCGCTCCAGTCCTCGTGCAGGATCGTTTCGTAGCGCGCTCCCGCCGGCAACGCAAGCAGGTCCGCGGGCAGCGCTGCGAACGCATGGCCCTGGGCCGCAAACCGGCCGAGCCACATCGTGTCGCCCCAGATCAGGTGATTCAGCGTGCCGTGGATGGAGCCGAAGAACGCGCCCCGATCGCGCTTGCGCTCCTCGTCGCCCAGTTTTTCGCAGGCATCGTACAGGCGCGCGTTGAACCAGCGGTTGTAGCGGGCCAGAAAGCGGTAATTGTCAGAGAAGCTCTGCTCCATGATCAGTAATCCTTTATTGATAGCAAGCTATTGTTTTCTACAAAGGGCTAAATGTCATTTTCATTCATGATCCCGGGTCCGTACTGCCTCCAGCACGGCCGAACCCGCCGCCGCCCGGCGTGTGGATTTCGAATACGTCCCCCGGCTGCATCTGCACTTGGCCGATGTGCCCCAGTTCCTGCACCGTCCCGTCCGCGCGCAGCACGCGGTTGATTCCCACCTGCCCTGGCGCGCCGCCCGCCATGCCGAACGCCGGGTAGACCCGCCCGTTCGACAGGATGCTGGCCGTCATGGCCTGCAGGAATTGCACGCGTCGCACGCCGCCGTCGCCACCGTGCCAGCGTCCGGCGCCCCCCGAGGCTGGCCGGATTTCATAGCTCAACAACCGCACCGGAAAGCGGAACTCCAGCACCTCGGGGTCGGTCAGGCGCGAGTTGGTCATGTGCGTTTGCACGACGCTGGTACCGTCAAAGCCGCCGATCAAGGCACCGCCCGCGTCGAACTCGCCGCCCGCGCCGCTGCCGCCCGAAACGGTTTCGTAATATTGATACTGCGCGTTGCCGAAGGTGAAGTTGTTCATGGTCGGCTGTCCGCCCGCCATCACGCCCAGGGCGCCGAACAGCGCATTCGTGATGCAGGTCGATGTCTCCACATTGCCCGCCACCACCGAGGCCGGCGGATTCGGGTTCAGCATGCAGCCCGGCGGGATGATGACGCCCAGCGGCTTGAGACAACCCGCGTTGAGCGGGATGTCGTCATCCACCAGCGTGCGGAATACGTACAGCACCGCCGCCATGCACACGGCCGTGGGCGCATTGAAGTTGTTGTCCTGCTGCTTTGAGGTGCCCGTGAAGTCGATCACCGCGCTGCGCCTGGCCGCATCGACCCGGATCGCAACCTGGATGCACGCGCCGTTGTCCAGCGGCAAGGTGAATTCACCATTCTTCAACCGCGTGATCACACGGCGCACCGACTCCTCGGCGTTGTCCTGCACATGGCCCATGTAGGCGTGCACCACGTCCAGGCCAAAGTCCCGCACCATCCTGCGCAATTCCTGCACGCCCTTCTCGTTGGCGGCAATCTGCGCCTTCAGGTCGGCCAGGTTCTGCTGCGGGTTTCGGGACGGATACTTGCCGCTTCCAAGCAGCGCCAGCAGTTCGGCCTCCCGCAGCACGCCGCGCTCCACCAGCAGGAAGTTGTCGATCTGCACGCCCTCCTCCTCCACCGTGGTGGAGAACGGCGGCATCGAACCCGGTGTGCTGCCGCCGATGTCCGCATGATGACCGCGACTGCCCACGTAAAACTGGGGCGCGCCCGCAGGCCCTTCGACAGGCCCGGACGCATCGGACTGCCGCAGGTACACCGGCGTGATCACCGTGATGTCAGGCAGATGCGTGCCGCCGTGGTATGGGTCGTTGAGCACATACACGTTGCCCGGCTGCATGGTCGCAGCGTTTTCGCGGATCACGGTCTTGATGCTCTCGCCCATGCTTCCCAGGTGCACCGGCATGTGCGGCGCGTTCGCGATCAGGTTGCCGCGGGCATCGAACAGCGCGCACGAGAAGTCGAGCCGCTCCTTGATATTCACCGAGTACGCGGTGTTCTGCAACTGCAGCCCCATCTGCTCGGCGATGTTCATGAACAGGTTGTTGAAGACCTCCAGAAGGACCGGGTCCACCTGCGTACCTGGCGCGAACGCAATGGCACGCGCCGCGCGACGCTCCAGCACCAGGCAATCGAACTCCGACAAGGCAGCCTGCCAGCCCGGCTCCACCACGGTGGTGGCGTTTTGCTCCGCGATGATGGCCGGCCCCGCAATCACGTCGCCGGCTTGCAGGTCCTCGCGCACCACCAGGGCCGCGTCGTGCCAGCGGCCATCCGAATACATGGCCACGGTATCGCGGCGCGGCACCTCGCGCGCCTCGTGGCGCGCCCGCCGCGGCTCGAACGGCACATCGCCCGGCACGAACGCCTCCACCGAGACCGCCTCCACCACCATGCCCTTGCCCTGCATCAGAAAAGAATAGCGCTGGCGGTACGCGGCCTCGAAGCGGCCCGCGAGCGTTGCCACGGCCCCGGGCCATGCGCTCGCCGAAGCGCCCAGCGTGGCGGCCTCATCCCAGCGCACGATCAGCGCACTGTCGGTCCCCTCATAGCGCACATGCACGCGCCGGTGCGTCGTCATGGCGGCGCCGCCGGCTTGCTGGCCCGCCAGCTCGGCCTGTGCGGCCTGCGCCAGCGTATCCAGCGCGGCGGCAATCCGGGGAACGGCTGCCTCGGTCAGCTGGAGCTCCACCGCCTGCTCGCGGATCACGTTCTGGTCGGCCAGCCCCATGCCGTAGGCCGAGAGCACGCCGGCCAGCGGATGCACGAACACGCGCGTCATGCCCAGCGCGTCGGCCACCAGGCAGGCATGCTGGCCACCGGCGCCGCCGAAGCACTGCAGGGTGTAACGCGTCACGTCGTAGCCGCGCGCCACCGAAATTTTCTTGATGGCATTGGCCATCTGCTGCACGGCAATGTGGATGAAGCCCTGCGCCACGTCTTCCGGCGCCCGGCCGGTCTGTTGCGCCAGCGCCGCAAACTTCGCGGCCACCACATCCGCATCGAGTGCGTCGTCGCCCCGGTCGCCAAACAACCGGGGAAAGTAGCGCGGCTGAAGTTTGCCGAGCATGACATTTGCATCGGTCACGGTCAGCGGGCCGCCGCGCCGGTAGCTGGCCGGACCCGGGTTCGCGCCCGCGCTCTCGGGGCCGACCCGAAAGCGCGCGCCGTCGAACGCGAGGATCGAGCCGCCACCGGCCGCCACCGTGTGAATGCTCATCATCGGCGCGCGCATGCGCACGCCCGCTACATGGGTCTCGAACTCGCGCTCGAACTCGCCGGCGAAGTGGCTCACATCGGTGGAGGTGCCGCCCATGTCGAATCCGATCACGCGGCCGATGCCGGCCCGCTGCGCGGTGCGCGCCATGCCGACGATGCCGCCCGCCGGCCCACTCAGGATCGCGTCCTTGCCGCGGAACGCATGGGCGTCGGCGAGCCCGCCTGACGACTGCATGAACAGGAGGCGTACGCCCGGCATCTCGGCCTCGACTTGCGCCACATAGCGGCGCAGGATCGGCGACAGGTAGGCGTCCACCACAGTCGTGTCGCCGCGGCTCACCAGCTTCATGAGCGGGCTCGTCTCGTGCGAGGTGCTGACCTGGGTGAAGCCGGCCTCGCGCGCTATTTCGGCGGCGGCCTGCTCGTGCGCGACATGCCGCCAGCCGTGCAGGAATACGATGGAAATGCTTCTAAACCCTTTCCGGTATTGCGATAGAAGCTCCTGTTTCAGTAGTGATTCATTCAACGGCTGCAGCACCTCGCCATCGGCGGCCACACGCTCCTGGGCCTCGACCACCGCGCTGTACAGCAGTTCGGGCAGCACGATGTGACGCTCGAAGAGACGCGGCCGGTTCTGGTACGCGATGCGCAGCGCGTCGCGAAACCCGCGCGTGATCACCAAGAGCGTCGGCTCGCCCTTGCGCTCGAGCAGCGCGTTCGTCGCCACCGTGGTGCCCATCTTCACGCATTCCACCAGTTCGGGCGTGATCGGCTCGTCGGCCGCGAGGCCCAGCAGATGCCGCACCCCGGCCACCGCTGCGTCCCGGTACTGCTGCGGGTTGTCCGACAGCAGCTTGTGCGTGACCAGCGAATAGCCGCCGCCGGGCTCGGGGCGCCGGCCTACGATGTCGGTGAAAGTGCCACCGCGGTCGATCCAGAATTGCCAGCGAGGCGAAGTGTTGCGGGTCATGGCCACATTTCAACACTGTTTCCGAAACGACGGTGACGCGCCGGCGTGGCATCGCTGCAGAAATGACCGATGGTCAACGGCCGCAAAGCACTGCCTTCAAAAAGACGAAGGCCGCATATAGCGGCCTTCCATTTGGTGCATCTTTCAGCTTGTTAGCGTCCAGAGCGCATATCCCAATCGTGATAGTAGTTGAAGTGTAGCGCAGTTCGGGTTAAAACTGGAACGTTATCAAAAGGGAGGACATAGCATGGCAAACATGCGCTATCGGCTCGCACTCGATCTGGGCTCGACCTCACTGGGCTGGGCCATGATCCGGCTCAATGCAGCAAGCGAACCTTGCGCCATCATCAAAGCTGGCGTCCGGATATTTTCAGATGGGCGCAACCCCAAAGACGGTTCATCTCTGGCCGTCACGCGGCGCGAAGCCCGCGCCATGCGGCGACGGCGCGATCGTTTGCTCAAGCGCAAGGCGCGCATGATGCATACGCTTGTGAGCCACGGCTTCTTTCCCGCTGACGTGGCCGCGCGCAAGGCATTGGAAACAATCAATCCTTACGAACTGCGCGCACGGGGTCTGTCATCTGCGCTGACGGGCGCCGAGTTCGCCCGGGCGCTGTTTCATATCAACCAGCGGCGCGGCTTCAAGAGCAATCGCAAAACCGACAAGAAAGACAACGACAGTGGCGCCCTGAAAACGGCGATCAGCAAATTGCGCGAAGCGCTGAAGGTTGACCGATGCCTGACCGTCGGAGAATGGCTGCACAAGCGCCAACAGGCTGGTCACACGGTCCGCGCCCGCTTTCGGCAAATTCGCGTGATCAAGGACGACGGAAAGAGCCGCATCGACAAAAGCTACGACCTGTACATCGACCGCGCCATGATCGAGGCCGAATTCGATGCGTTATGGGCCAAACAAACCGAACTCAATCCGGGGCTGTTTACCGAAACGGCCCGCTCCGAACTCAAAGACTGTCTGCTCCACCAACGCCCGCTCAAGCCTGTGAGGCCGGGACGGTGCACGCTCTTGCCCGACGAGGAACGCGCGCCACTGGCCCTTCCCAGCACGCAGCGCTTTCGCATCTACCAGGAAGTGAACAATCTGCGCATCCTGCGCGAGGGCTTGAAGGAAGAACCTTTGACGCTGGAGCAGCGCGATGAGCTCGTCCACGCGCTGGAGCACAACAGCAAACGCAGCTTCATCCAGATCAAGAAATTGTTGGGCGTGGGCGGTTCCGTGCAGTTTAATTTTGAAGATCCAAAGCGGCAGGAACTCAAGGGCAACATCACCAGCGCCATCCTCAGCAATGACAAATATTTCGGCGACGCGTGGTTTGACTTCCCCGAAGCGAAGCAGGACGCTGTTGTCGCGCAGCTTGTACAGGAGGAAAACGAAGCCCGGCTCATCCGCTGGCTACAGGACGAAACCGGGGTGGATGAGCCGCGCGCCGAAGCCATTGCCAACGTCAGCCTGCCAGAGGGATACGGCAGTCTGAGCGCCAAGGCGCTGGCACGTATCCTGCCAGCGTTGCGGCGCGGCGTGATGACGTATGACAAGGCTGTGCAGGCTGCGGGCTTCGAGCACCACAGTCATATCAGTCCGGCCGCGAGCGGTGAAATATTGCCGGAGCTCCCTTATTACGGAATCCCGCTACAGCGTCATGTGGGTTTTGGGTCCGGCAAGACAGACGACCGTGACGAAAAACGTTACGGCAAGATCGCAAATCCCACCGTGCATATTGGCCTCAACCAAGTACGGCTGGTAGTGAATGCGCTCATTCGGCGCTACGGACACCCTAGCGAAGTAATCGTTGAACTTGCGCGCGACTTGAAGCAAAGCAAAGAGCAACGTGATGAGGACAGCAAGCGCCAAGCAGACAACCAGCGCCGCAATACACGCCTGCGCGCAGACGTCGCCGTCATTCTAGGAATTAGCGCCGAACGTGTACGGACGGCCGACATACAGAAAATGATTCTTTGGGAAGAGCTCAGCTTCGACCCCGCCGACCGCCGCTGCCCTTACTCAGGTGTGCAAATCAGCGCAAACATGCTGCTGAGTGACCAAGTCGAGATTGAACACATCCTGCCGTTTTCAGAAACACTTGACGACAGCCTCAACAACAAGACCGTGGCGCTGCGCACCGCCAACCGCGTCAAGGGCAACCGTACTCCGTGGCAAGCTTTCGGCGCGCAGGCCACCGCCGGATTCGATTACGCCAGCATCCTGCAACGCGCCGAGCTAATGCCAAAGGCCAAGCGCTACCGCTTTGGCGAAGATGGCTTGCAGCGCTGGCTCAGGGACGACGCAGGTTTTCTGGCCCGCGCCCTGAACGACACACGCTACCTGAGCAAGGTGGCTCGCGAATATGTCAGTCTGATTTGCCCGCAGAACACTCGCGTCATTCCAGGCCGCATGACGGCCATGCTGCGCGCCAAATTTGGACTCAACGATGTGCTTGGCCTGAACGGCGAGAAAAACCGCAATGACCATCGCCATCATGCGGTTGACGCCTGCGTCATCGCTGTCACTGATCAAGGTTTGCTGCAGCGGTTTGCCCAAGCCAGCGCAAGTGCGCGGGAGCAACAGATCAATCGTCTGGTTGAAGACATGCCACTACCGTGGGACAGTTATCGTGAGCACGTGCATCGCGCCGTGGACAATATCTGGGTGAGTCACAAGCCTGACCATGGCCACGAAGGAGCCATGCACAACGACACCGCTTATGGCTTGCTGGGTAATGGCCGCGTCAGCATGCACAAAACGGTGGAAGGGAAACGCGAGCGCATTGAAGACAACTTGAAGGTGATTGAATTCACCAGCGCAAAGGCCTCGGCACGTCATGGTGTCTTACCCAATGGAGAACTGCGACCTTACAAGGGCTACAAGGGCGACAGCAACTACTGCATCGAAATAGTGCATACCGACAAAGGGAAATGGGATTGGGAAGTTGTATCGACATTCGACGCTTATCAAGCAGTGCGAAAGCATGGCTTGCATCGACTTCGGTATCCAAATCTGAGCATGAGTGGCAAACCTTTGGTGATGCGACTCATTATTGGCGACTACGTGCGGGCCAATTTCAAAGACAGCCTCAGACTCCTTACTGTGAAGAAAATCAAATCCAACGGCGGTATTTTCGTTGCGCAGCACAACGAAGGCAACGTTCGACAACGTGAGGATGAAAAGGATGATTCCTTGATCTATGGCTCTTTCTCAGCGGGTTCACTGCAGAAAGCGAAAGGTAGATATGTCACCATCTCTCCCATCGGAGAACTCAACGATCCCGGGTTCAAGGAGTAAAGAAAATGATCGGTCGCATTGTTGAAGTGGCCGATGACAGAAGGCATCTATTCATGCACCGGGGCTTCATGGTGGTGCAAGACACAGAAGGCGAACGCAAAGAACTCGGTCAGGTGCCGCTGGATGATATTGCCGCCGTCATTGCCAACGCCCACGGTCTGAGCTATACAAACAACCTGCTGGTGGCCTTGGCTGCGCGCGGTGCACCCTTTGTCTTGTGTGCCGCCAACCACAACGCAGTCGGCATGCTGCTGCCGATCGAGGGAAACTTTGAACAGGCAAAACGTATCGAAGGCCAAATCGCGGCCAGCCTGCCCACCCATAAACGCCTGTGGGCTACGGTAGTGCGGTCCAAGCTGGAACAGCAAGCCGCTGCACTGGAAGCCACTGGTTCGCCGCCCGCCCCCTTGGCGGCCTTGGCTGCCAAAGTCAAAAGTGGAGATCCGGAAAATCTGGAAGCCCAAGGAGCACGACGCTATTGGGGGCTGTTGTTTGGAGACGAGTTCAGACGCGATCAGGATGCCGGTGGCCTGAACGCAATGCTCAACTATGGCTACACCGTGCTGCGTGCCACCACGGCACGCGCCATCATTGCGGCTGGATTGCATCCCAGCATCGGCCTGCACCACAGCAACGATAACAACGCCATGCGGCTCGTGGATGATGTGATGGAGCCGTTTCGCCCCGTCATTGACCTGAAAGTCTGGCAGCTGAAGCGCAATCACGAGGAACATGTCACACCCGACGCCAAGCGCGCACTGGTGCACACGCTCTATGACGACATGCAAACCGAAGCGGGTGCCACGCCCGTAATGGTCTGCGTACAAAAGCTGGCCACCTCGCTCGCACAGGTATACCTTGGCGAGCGCGACAGGCTTGATTTACCTCTGCCTGGCCTGCCGCTGGCTTTGGCTTCGGCACTATAAGATGAATAGCGGCGCACACGCATGCTGTCAGGGTACAGGCTCATGTGGATGACGGTAATGTTTGATTTACCGGTAGTGGAAAAGGCTGAGCGAAAGGCGGCCACCGAGTTCCGTAACGCGCTACTCGATTTGGGTTTTGAGATGAGTCAGTTCAGCGTATACATGCGATTTTGTACCAGCCCTGCCCAAGTGGACACCTATTGCAAAAGAGTGGAAGATGCGTTGCCGCAAGGCGGCAAGGTCAACATCCTTCAATTCACCGACAAACAGTACGAACGCATCGTCAGTTTTCACGGAAAAGCCAAACAGCCCGCCAACAAAACGCCCGATCAGTACGATCTTTTCTGAAAATGGTCCTGATTTTCCAGCCCTGGAAAACGAATAACCCCTTGACGAATCAAGGGGTTATCGCAGCGCCAGTCTAGACGATTGGGATATGCGCTCTGGCCGGAACGCCACGCACGCGATCGCCGCGGACCAGCGCAGTCTAGACGATTGGGATATGCGCTCTGGCCGGAACAATATTCAGCTCGGCGCAATGATGCGCGGGAGTCTAGACGATTGGGATATGCGCTCTGGCCGGAACACAATTGCATTTGCCTTTGCCATGATATGAAGTCTAGACGATTGGGATATGCGCTCTGGCCGGAACGGTCGGCTTGCGCAGCACGCCGCTCATGTCAGTCTAGACGATTGGGATATGCGCTCTGGCCGGAACCCATTGCTGGGGTGGCCGAAGCCACCCCAGCAATGGGCGCGCACAGCGCGCTCGTTTATCAATAGGAGCCGCTGCCCCCCCACAAAGAAGCACGCTCAGGCGTAACTCCGCGGCACCGCGCACACCATCTCGCCCGGATCGTTCTGGGCGATGTCGCGCTCGTTCTTGGCCTGCGCGACTTCCATGTCGCGCGGCAGCGTGATGCCGTTTTTCACCGCGAGGACTTCGGCCATCACGCTGACCGCGATCTCGGGCGGGGTCTTGCTGCCAATGTAGATGCCGATCGGCCCACGCAGCCTGGCAAGGCTCTCCTCGGTCTGGTCCAGGTAGTCGATCATGCGCTGGTGGCGCGCGTCGTTGTTTCGGCGCGAGCCGATTCCGCCGACGTAGAACGCATCGGTCTTCAGCGCTTCGAGCAGCGCGAGATCGTCGAGCTTCGGGTCGTGCGTCAATGCAATCACGCAGCTGCGCCGGTCCGGCTTGAACGAGAGCACCACGTCGTCGGGCATCTCGGCGGTCAGCGTTGCACCCGGCACCGACCAGCCTCGGCGGTATTCCTCGCGCGGGTCGCAGACCGTGACCGTGAAGCCGCTGAACAAGGCCATCGTCGCCAGGTATTCGGTCAACTGGCCGGCGCCGATCAGCAGCATCCGGTACTCGGGGCCAAAGGTGTTGATCAACGCCTCCGACGTCAGCTCGGTTTCCGCCGGCACCTCGGTCTCGCGCAGCGTGGCTGCGCCGTCGGTCAGGCGCACGGTGCGCTCCATCATGCGGCCGGCTTCCAGCGCCGTGACGAGCCGGTTCAGGCTCGCGGCGTCGGGGTCGTATTCGAGCAGCAGTTCCAGCGTGCCGCCGCAGGGCAGGCCAAAGCGGTGCGCCTCTTCGGCGGTCACGCCGTACTTGATGAAGCCGGGCGCGCCGCTCGGGATCTCGTGCGGCTCGTCGTTGCCCGGTGCGCCGGCCGGCGCACCGGCGGAATAGGCTTTGGTATGGCGGTAGATCAGGTCGTCCTCGATGCAGCCGCCCGAGACCGAGCCGACGATCGCGCCGTCCTCGCACAGTGCCATGATCGAGCCCACCGGCCGCGGCGAGGAGCCCCAGGTGCGCACCACGGTGGCCAGCAAGGCACGCTTGCCTGCCGCGCGCCAGTCGCGCAAGGTGCGCAGCACCATCACGTCGAGGTTTTCCATGGTCGTATCTCCTTGTATGCCGTTGCCTCGGAGCTTATCGAAACGTGCCAACAGACACAGCCAGAGCGGGTATTGCAGGCGGGCTCGCCTAGCGCAGCCACCAGAGGATGGCCAGCACCACGATCACGCCCACAACCCAGCCCCACACCGGAATCTTTGAGCCTTTTGAGCCTGTAACCGTTGTTGAACCTTGACTTTCTGCTATTTCTTTTGAAGCATAAGCATCGGGGAAGCGGCGCTGCATTTCATCGTCGAATCGTTTGAAGAAGTCTTCCGCCATCGACTTGGCCGCGCCGTCGATCAGCCGCTGCCCGAGTTGCGCCACCTTGCCGCCGACCGAAGCGTGAACGACATAGGCCAGGTCGCAGCCCGCGTCGTTCGGAGTCAGCGTGACCTGGGCATTGCCCTTGCCGAATCCGGCGACGCCACCCTGTCCCTCGAAGGCGATGTTGTAGCTGCTGGGCGGCTTGATGTCGCTGAGGTTGATTTTCCCGGCGAATTTCGCCGCCACGGGCCCGATCTTCAGCGCCATGCCGATGGCGTACTGGTTTTCGCCCGTGGGCTCGACCTTGTCGCAGCCCGGAATGCAGGTCTTCAGGACCACGGGGTCGTTCAGTGCATCCCAGGCTTGTTGTTGTGTCACGGCCAGTTGGCGGTTGGCTTGCATGTCCATGGGCTTCTCCTCGATTTGTGGGGATACGGATGGGGGATTGATCAGCGTTTCATCAACGCCGCCAGGCTGGCCGCGAGATCTTCCAGACGGCTCAGGTTGTGCACCGCCAGCATGCCGTGCGCATGGCGGTGCAACACGGCGGCGCCGCGCGCACTCGGCGCGTAGCCGTCAAAGCGCAGCAGTGGATTGAGCCAGAGCAGCCGGCGGCTCGCGCGGCGCAGCCAGGCCAGCTCGGGCTCCAGTTGCTGTGGCTCGCCGGTGTCCAGTCCGTCGGTGATGAGGAGCACCAGGGTGCGCCGCCCGACCAGCCGGCGCGCATGGCGCAGGCGCAGGCTGGCCAGCGACGTGCCAAGCTGGGTCCCGCCGGCAAAGTCTTCAATGGCCGCGCTGGCCACGGCCAGCATCTCGTCAGTGTCGGCAATGCGAAAGGCCGGCGTGAGGTCGGTCAGCTGCGTGCCGAACGCAAACACGTCGCGGCGGCGGTGGCGCCGGGTGGCAGCATGCAAAAACGCCAGCAGCAGCCGGGCGTAACGCTCCATCGACCCCGACACATCCACCAGCACCAAGAGCGGCAGCGGCTGCTCGCGCCGCTTGAGCCGTGGCAGGTGCATCAGCTCGCCGCCGGTGCGTGAGGCGCCCCGCATGACGCCCGGCCAATGCACCCGCGCGCCGGCATGGGCCGGGTAGGTGCGGCGCGAGGCAAAGCACGGCAGCGGCAGCGGCACATCACGGGCCAGGCGCTCGACCAGACGGTATTCGACCCCGGAGAGCGCATTGAAATCGGCATGCCTGAGCCGCTGCAGGTCGCTGGCTGTCATGGCCGCGTCGAATTCCACCTTGTCGTCCTGCGCGCTGGGCTTGGCCTGCCGGCCATACGCCTTTTGCGGCGACAGCGCCTCGCGCACGCGCGGACGGCGCTTGCTGGGCTGGGCCGTACCCTCGGCGCTGGGCAACAACTGCGCGAGCAGCTTGCGGGCCACCTCGGGATTGCGAAAGTAAACATCGAACAGCTCGCGAAACACCAGCCGGTCCTGCTCGCGGCTGATCATCACGGCTTCCAGCGCAGCGCTCAGATCCGCCTTGGCGCCGACACCGACGGCCAGCGCCGCATCCTGTGCCAGGGAAATGCGCGAGCTGTCGACGCGCACGCCAGCCCGGCGCAACGCGCGCCCGAAGCCGGTGATGTTGTCGGCGAGTTTCCCGGTGCGCGCGTCGCCAAGCTGCATGACG
>SCRU01000171.1 GCA_004323695.1 Burkholderiaceae bacterium | reverse complement strand
TGGGGCATGGCGCGGCCTGCGCCGCATTACTCGGCACTCGACGCCGGTGTGCACCTGATGCGGGTCCTGGACACCTCCGCGCAACTGGGCGCCCCCGTGGCGGTGCGCTTCGCCTGCCTGGTGCACGACCTTGGCGACGAGACGGCGAGCGTGGAGGCCCGCGAACGCAGCATCCAGTCGCTGCGGGCCGTGTGCGCGCGCCTGCGCGTGCCCACCGATTGCCGTGAACTGGCCGGGGTGGTGGCGCGCGAACAGGGCCCCATTCACGGCAGCGGCGAGCTCAGCGCGCAGGCCGTGGTGCGTCTGCTCGAGCGCTGCGATGCGTTTCGCAAGCCCGCGCGATTTGCCGACGTGCTGCTGGCCTGCGAGTGCGATGCGCGCGGCCGCCCGGGGTTCGGGCACGGCGCCTATCCGCAGCGCCAGCGCCTGCTGGACGCGCTCGCCGCCGCGCAGCAGGTGGCCACGGATGCGATCGCGCAGCGCGCCCGATCCGGCGGCGCCAGCGGTCCGGAAATTGGCGAGATGATTCACCAAGCTCGCGTCGCGGCGGTCGCGGCGATGGCCTGACGCAGTGCCCCCGCGCGGCACGCTCCGGACTGATGCCCTTTCAGCGCGACGCGTCGTTGCCGGCGTTCACCGCGTCGGCGTCGGGCAGGCTGCCGGCATGCCAGCCACCGCCCAGCGCCTGAATCAGCTGCACGCTCGCGACATAGCGGCTGCCCAGCAGGCTGACCGAGGTGCGCGCGGTGCTGAGTTCCGTGGCTTGCGCGGTCACCACATTGATGTAGCTGACGACACCGGCCCGGTACTGGTTCAGGGTCAGCTTCACGGACTCCCGGGCCGCTTGCAACGCAGCATCCTGCACCACCGCCTGCTGGTCCAGGATGCGCAGCGCCGCCAGATAGTCCTCGACCTCCTGGATGCTGCCCAGCACCGTTTGCCGGTACAGCGCAACATCCTGGTCGTACACGGCCCGGGCCTGGCGCGTCTGCGCATCGCGCGCGCCGCCGTCGAACAGGGTTTCCGCCAGCGCCGGGCCGATGGACCAGAAGCGATTCGGCAGGCTCAGCAGGTTGGCCAGCGCCGAGCCCTGGTAGCCGGCCGAACCCGACAGGGTCAGCGCCGGAAAATACGCCGACTTGGCCACGCCGATCTGGGCGTTCGCCGCCGCGACCCGGCGCTCGGCCGCGGCCACGTCGGGCCGGCGCTCCAGCAACTGCGACGGCAGGCCGGCCGCAGGTACCGGCGGGGGCGGCACATCCGCCAGCGGCGTGGGCGGGATGGAAAAAGTCGAGGCCGGCTGCCCCACCAGCAAGGCAATGGCATGCTCGAGCTGGGCCCGCTGCACGCCCAGGTTGATGGCCGCGGCCTGCGCGGTCTTGAGCTGGGTATCTGCCGCGACCACATCCGCGCGCGCCGCGACGCCGCCGGCGTACTGGTTCTGCGTGAGCTGGAGCGACTTCTCGTAGGCCAGGATGGTGTCGGCATACAACTGCCGCTGGGCATCCACCTGGCGCAGCGTGAAGTAGTCCTGCACCAGTTGGCCCTGCGCGCTTAACCGGGCCGCGGCCAGGTCGGCGGCGCTGGCCTGGGCGCTGCTGGTTTGCGCCTCGCTGGCGCGGCGCACCTTGCCCCAGATATCCGGCTCCCAGGAGGCGGTGCCCGCGAGCGACAGGGTGTTGCCGATGCCGGCGGTGCCGGCGCCGCTGGCGCTCGCCGCCGCGCTGCGCCCCCCCTGCGCGCGCGTTGCGGCTGCGTTCAGTCCGATCGTCGGGAAATAGGCGGCGCGGGTCGACTCGACCAGCGCGCGCGCCTGCTCGTACTGCGCGGCGGCCGCCTTCACCGTCTGGTTTGAAATGTCCACCTGCTGCGCCAGCGCGTTCAACTGAGGGTCGCCAAACACCTCCCACCATGGGCCGCGGTCCGCGGTGTCGGCAGGCCGGGCCACGGTCCAGCCGCGATTTTCCTTGTAGGCGGCGGGAACGGCGGCCGTGGGCCGGACATAGTCGGGCCCCACGGCGCACGCGCCCAGCAGCGTGCAAAAAGCGACCGAGAGAACGGCGGCCCGCGTCCGGCCGAGTGCAATACCAGCTGTTGTGCTCATGGCGTGACCTTTGCGCGAGGCGCTGCCCCGTTCACTGTGGCATTCATGTCGAGTCATGGAGAGTGGGCCAGACGACCCGCGCCGGGACGCCAGCGCGCATAGCGCGCCTTGCCCCACCGGCTCAGGCGATCCAGATAAAGGTACACCACCGGCGTGGTGTACAGCGTGAGCAACTGGCTCACGATCAGCCCGCCAACAATCGCAATGCCCAGCGGCTCGCGCAGCTCGGCGCCGTTGCCGCGCCCGAGCGCAAGCGGCAGCGCGCCGAACATCGCGGCCATCGTGGTCATCATGATCGGCCGAAAGCGCAACCGGCAGGCCTCGAAGATCGCCTCACGGGGCGACATGCCCAGCCGGCGCTCGGCGTCCAGCGCGAAGTCGATCATCATGATCGCGTTCTTCTTCACGATGCCGATCAGCAGGATCACGCCGATCAGCGCGATCAGGCTGAATTCGGTGCGGGTCAGCAGCAGCGCCAGCAGCGCGCCCACCCCCGCCGAGGGCAGGGTCGAGAGAATCGTCAGCGGATGGACGTAGCTCTCGTACAACATGCCGAGCACGATGTAGATTGCCAGCAGCGCGGCGAGGATCAGCACCGGCTGGTTCGAGAGCGAACTCTGGAACGCGTTGGCCGTGCCCTGAAAACTGCCGTGCAGGTCGCCCGGCACGCCCAGACGCGCCATCGTGTCGTCGATCGCCCGGCTGGCCTCGGACAGCGACACGCCTTGCGGCAGGTTGAACGAGATCGTCGCCGACGCGAACAGACCTTGATGATTGACCGCCAGCGCGGTATTGGTCGGCGCGTAGGATGCAAACGCCGACAGCGGCACCTGCGGTTCCGCCTTCGTGGACAGGGTCAGTGCCAGCGAGCTGTTGGCGGTGAGCTTGCCGGCCGCGGTCAGCGCCGGTGCCTGCTGCAGCGCGGAGGCCGTCGGCGCCAGGTTCGAAGGCGCCGACGGCACGCTGACGAAGATGTGCCGGAGCATGGTCGGACTTTGCCAGTACTGCGGCGCCGCTTCCATCACCACGTGGTACTGGTTGGTGGCGTTGTAGATGGTCGAGATCTGGCGCTGGCCGAACAGGTCGTACAGCGAGGAGTCGATCAACTGCGGCGTCACGCCCATGCGCATCGCGGTGGCCCGGTCGATCGTGAGCGTGGTCTGCAGGCCATGGTTCTGCTGGTCGTCGTTCACATCCGCGAGTTCGGGCAGCCTGGACAGGGCCTGGGTAATGCGCGGCGCCCAGCTGCGCAGCACCGACAGGTCGTCCGACTGCAGTGTGTACTGGTAAGCCGCGTTGCTTTGCCGGCCGCCGACCCGGATGTCCTGCACCGGCACCAGGAACAGGCTGGCCCCGGCCACCTGGCCGAGCTTGGGCCGCAGGCGCGCGATCACTGCTTCGGCCGGCACCTTGCGCGGGCCCAGCGGCTTCAGGGTGATGAACACGAAGCCGCTGTTCACGCGCCCGCCACCGGTGAACCCGACCACGGTCTGCACGTCGGGGTCGGAGCGGATGATTTGCACGAACTGGGCAAATTTCTGCTTCATCGCCTGGAACGAGATCGACTGGTCGCCCTGGATGCTGCCGATCATGCGCCCGGTGTCCTGCTCCGGAAAGAAGCCCTTCGGGATCACCACATACAGGTAGAAGTTCAGTGCGATCGTCGCGAGCAGAACCAGCAGCGTGAGCGGCGCAAAGCGCAGCGCCCAGGCCAGCGACCGCTGGTAGCCGGCCAGCAGCGCGTTGAACCCGCGTTCGGTCGCGCGGTACAGGCGCCCGTGCCGGCGTTCCTGCCGCGGATCGTGCGGCGCGAGAAGGCGCGCGCACATCATCGGCGTGGTGGTCAGCGACACCAGCAGCGACACCAGGATGGACACCGACAGCGTGACCGCGAACTCGCGAAACAGCCGTCCCACGATGCCGCCCATCAGCAGCAGCGGAATGAACACCGCGATCAGCGACAGGCTCATGGACAGCACCGTGAAGCCGACCTCGCGGGCCCCCTGCACCGCCGCGTCGAACGGCCGCATGCCGCCCTCGATGTGGCGCGAGACGTTCTCGAGCACCACGATCGCGTCATCCACCACGAATCCGGTCGCAATCGTGAGCGCCATCAGCGACAGGATGTCCAGGCTGTAACCGAGCAGGTACATCGCGCCGAAGGTGCCGATCAGCGACACGGGAACCGCCACGCTGGGAATCAGCGTCGCGCGCCAGTTGCGCAGAAACGCGAACACCACGAGCACCACCAGCACGACCGAGATCAGCAGCGTGTATTCGGTGTCGCGCAGCGAGGCACGGATCGTCGGCGAACGGTCCAGCGACACGGTGAGGCTGATCGCCGCCGGAATCGATGCATGCAGCTCGGGCAGGAGCGCGCGCACCCGGTCCACCGTGTCGATGATGTTCGCGCCCGGCTGGCGGTACAGGATCAGCAGCACCGACGGCTTGCCATTGGTCTCGCCGGCATTGCGCAGGTCCGCCACCGAATCGACCACCTGCGCGACGTCGCGCACCCGCACCGGCGCGCCGTCGCGGTAGGCAACGATCAGCGGCGCATATTCGGCTGCCGTGCTCGCCTGGTCGTTCGCGTAGATTTGCCAGTTGCGGTCGCCGTCCTCGACCAGGCCCTTGGGCCGGTTCGCGTTCGTCGCCGCAACGGCGGTGCGCACGTCCGCGGTGCCGATGCCGTACTTGTTCAGCGCCATCGGGTTCAGTTCGATGCGAACCGCCGGCTGCGAACTGCCGCCCACCGTGACCTGGCCGATGCCGTCGACCTGCGCCAGCCGTTGCGCCAGGATGGTGTCGGCCACGTCGTACATCGCGCCCTGCGGCACGGTGTCCGAGGTCAGCGACAGGATCATGATCGGCGCGTCGGCCGGATTCACCTTGCGGTAGGTCGGGTTGCCCGGCATGCCGGTCGGCAGCAGCGTGCGCGCCGCGTTCAACGCCGCCTGCACGTCGCGCGCGGCGCCGTCGATGTCGCGGCTCAGGTCGAACTGCAGCACGATGCGCGTCGAGTTGAGCGTGCTCGTCGAGGTCATCTCGGTAACCCCGGCGATGCTCCCCAGCGAGCGCTCCAGCGGGGTCGCCACCGTCGCGGCCATGGTCTCGGGACTCGCGCCCGGCAGCGAGGCCGACACCGAGATCGTCGGGAAATCCACCTGCGGCAGCGGCGCGACCGGCAGCAGCCGGAACGCGACGATGCCGGCCAGCGCAATGCCCAGCGTCAGCAGCGTGGTCGCCACCGGACGTTCGATGAAGATGCGCGAGACGTTCATGCCGGGTGCAAGAGCGTGGCCGCGGCCTCAGGTCGCGGCCGGCCCGGCCGCGGCGTCCGCGCCCTGCTTGTGCAGGCGCTGGCGCATGCGCCGCGCAGCGCGGTCGAACGCGAGATAGATCACCGGCGTCGTAAACAGTGTCAGCACCTGGCTCACCAGCAGCCCGCCGACCATGGTGATGCCCAGCGGCCGGCGCAACTCCGCTCCGACACCGCCGCCGATGATGAGCGGCAGCGCACCGAGCAGCGCCGCCATCGTCGTCATCAGGATGGGGCGAAAGCGCAGCAGGCAGGCCTCGAAGATCGCGTCGCGCGGCGACTTGCCCTCGCGACGCTCGGCGTCGAGCGCAAAGTCGATCATCATGATCGCGTTCTTCTTCACGATGCCGATCAACAGGATGATGCCGATGATCGCGATGATGTCGACCTCGTGCCCGGTCAGCATCAGCGCGAGCAGCGCGCCGACCCCGGCCGACGGCAGCGTCGAGAGGATCGTCACCGGATGGATGTAGCTCTCGTACAGCACGCCGAGCACGATGTACACGGTGACGATCGCCGCCAGGATCAGCAGCAGTGTGCTGCCCAGCGATGACTGGAACGCCAGCGCGGCGCCCTCGAAGCCGGTCTGGATGCTCACCGGCAGTCCGATCCCCGTTTCCGCATTTTTGATCGCGTCGACCGCCGCGCCCAGCGACGAACCCTGCGCGAGGTTGAACGAGACGGTCGCGGCCGGGAACTGGCTGATGTGATTCACCACCAGCGGCGCCGTTTTTTCCGACACGGTGGCGATCGAAGAGAGCGGAATCTGGCTGCCCCCCGCAGCCACCAGGTAGATGCCGCCGAGCGCCGCCGGCCCGAGCTGAAAGTCGGGCCCGACCTCGAGCACCACGCGGTACTGGCTCGATTGGGTGTAGATCGTCGAAATCATGCGCTGGCCGAACGCGTTGTACAGCGCGTTGTCGATCGCCGCGGTGGTGATCCCCAGGCGCGATGCGGTGTCGCGATCAATGTCCACATAGGCCTGCAGGCCGTTGTTTTGCAGGTTGCTCGCCACATCGGCCAGTTCGGGCAGCGTCTGCAGCTTGGCCACCAGCCGGGGCACCCAGGTGTTCAACTCGTCGGCGCTCACGTCGCGCAGGCTGAACTGATACTGCGTGCGGCTGACCGTGTCGTCGATCGTCAGGTCCTGCACCGGCTGCATGTATAGCTGGATGCCCGGCACCTCCTGCGCCAGCCGCGGCTCCAGACGCCGGATCACCTCGCTCGCGCTCAGGGTCCGTTCGGACTTGGGCTTCAGGTCGATCTGCATGCGCCCGCTGTTGAGCGTGACATTGGTGCCGTCGACGCCGATGAACGACGACACGCTCTGCACCGCCGGATCCTTCAGCACCGCCTCGGCCAGCGCCTGCTGGCGCTCGGCCATTGCCGCGAACGAAATCGACTGCGGCGCCTGCGAGATACCCTGGATCAAGCCGGTGTCCTGCACCGGGAAGAACCCTTTGGGAACGAGTACATAAAGCAGCACGGTCAGCACGAGCGTCGCCAGCGCGACCAGCAGCGTCAACCCCTGGCGCGCCAGCACCCATTCGAGCGCGCGGCCGTAGCGTTCGATCAGCGCGTCGAACCACGCGCTGGTGCGGCGGATGAACCAGCTTTGCTGCTCGGGCGGGGTGTGGCGCAGCAGGCGCGCGCACATCATCGGCGTGAGCGTCAGCGAGACGAAGGCGGAAATCAGGATGGCGACCGCCAGCGTGACCGCGAACTGCCGGAACAGGCGCCCGACCACGTCACCCATGAACAGGAGCGGGATCAGCACCGCGATCAGCGACACGGTCAGCGAGATGATGGTGAAGCCGATCTGCGCCGAGCCCTTGAGTGCCGCCTCGAGCGGCGCCATGCCCTCCTCGATGTAGCGCGCGATGTTCTCGATCATCACGATCGCATCGTCGACCACGAAGCCGGCGGCGATGACCATGGCCATCAGCGTCAGGTTGTTGATCGAGAATCCGACGAAATACATGATGCCGAAGGTGCCGACCAGCGACAGCGGCACCGCGACCGCCGGAATCGAGGTGGCCGACGCGCTGCGCAGGAACACGTAGATCACCAGCACCACCAGCAGCACCGCGAGCATCAGCTCGAACTCGACGTCGTTCACCGAAGCGCGGATCGTCGTGGTGCGGTCGGTCAGCACCTGGACCCGCACCGCGCCCGGCAGCGTGGCCTGGAGCGTGGGCAATATCTTCTTGATGCTGTTCACCACGCCGATCACGTTCGCGCCCGGCTGGCGCTGGATGTTCATGATGATCGCGGGCGTCGTGTCGGCCCAGGCGCCCAGGCGCGTGTTCTCGGCCGAGTCGACCACGTCGGCCACGTCCGAGAGCCGCACCGGCGCGCCGCTCTTGTAGGCGATCACCAGGTTGCGGTAATCGTCCGCCGACTGCAGCTGGTCGTTCGCGTCGATCGTCGATGCCTGTTTCGGGCCGTCGAAGCTGCCCTTGGCCTGGTTCACGTTGGCGTTGGCGATCGCGGTGCGGATGTCGTCCAGGTTCAGCCCGAGCGCGGCCACCGCCTTCGGATTCACCTGAACGCGCACCGCGGGGCGCTGCCCGCCGGAGAGCGTGACCAGGCCCACGCCCGACACTTGCGAGAGCTTCTGGGCCATGCGCGTGTCCACCAGGTCGTACACCTTGGGCAGCGGCAGCGTGGCCGAGGTGATCGCCAGCGTCATGATCGGCGTGTCGGCCGGGTTCACCTTGTTGTAGATCGGCGGCGTCGGCAGATCCGCCGGCAACAGGTTGCCGGCCGCGTTGATTGCCGCCTGCACCTCCTGCTCGGCGATGTCCAGGCTGAGATCCAGGCTGAACTGCAGCGTGATCACCGAGGCGCCGCCCGAGCTGCTCGACGACATCTGGTTCAGCCCCGGCATCTGGCCGAAGGTGCGCTCCAGCGGGGCGGTGACCGACGAGGTCATCACATCCGGACTCGCGCCGGGGTACAGCGTGATGATCTGGATCGTCGGGTAATCGACCTCGGGCAGCGCCGACAGCGGCAGCTGGCGGAACGCGACCAACCCGGCGAGCAGGATCGCCAGCATCAGCAGCGAGGTCGCGACCGGCCGCAGGATGAAGAGGCGCGACGGGTTCATCACAACAAGCTCAGCGCGCGCCGCTGGCGGCTGGCCTGGAAGCCGGCGCTGCCCGGGGCGCCGCACCCGAGGCTGCGGTGGCCGGCGCGCTGGCGTGGCGTCGGCCCGATCGCGCCGCGCCGGGCACGACCGGCTGCAGCGCCGGATCGTTCGGCCCGCCACGCACCACCGGCGCGACCTTGGCGCCTTCGCGCAGCTTGTCGATGCCATCGACCACCACGGTCTCGCCCGGCGCAAGGCCCGAAGTGATCGCGGTGAGATCGCCCTGGGTCGGGCCGGTGCTGACATTGCGCACCGTCACCGTGTTGTCTTTCTTCACGACGTAGACGAACGGGCCGGTGCTGCTGAGCTGGATCGCCGCCTGAGGAACAGCGGTCGCGCCGCGCACCACGTCGAGCAGCATGTGCACGTTCACGAACTGCTGCGGAAACAGCATGTGGTCGGCATTGTCGAACTGTGCCTTGAGCCGGACCGTGCCGGTGCTGGGGTCGACCTGGTTGTCCATCGTCAGCAGCCGGCCGGTGGCCAGTTTGGTCTTCTGGTCGCGGCTCCAGGCCTCGGCGGTCAGTGTTGCACCGGCGCGCAGCTTCTTCATCACCGCCGGGATGTTGTCCTCGGGCAGGGAGAACACGACCGTCATCGGCTCGAGCTGGGTGATGGTCGCGATGCCGTTTGCGTCACTGGTCTGCACCACGTTGCCCAGGTCGACCTGGCGCAGGCCGATGCGCCCGCTGATCGGCGCGGTGACCTTCGAATAGGCCAGGTTCAGCTTCGCGCTGTCGAGGCTGCCCCGATCGGCCTCGACCGTTCCTTCATACTGCTTGACCAGCGCGGTCTGGGTGTCGAGTTGCTGGGTCTGGATCGAGTCCTGCGCGACCAGCAGCCGGTAGCGCTTGAGGTCCACGCGGGCGCCATTCAGCAGCGCGGTGTCGCGGTCGAGCTGCCCCTGCGCCTGCAGCACCGCCACCTGGTAGGGGCGCGGGTCGAGTTCGGCCAGCAACTGGCCTTCCTTCACCATCTGGCCCTCGGTGAAATGCAGCTTCACGAGCGTGCCGCTGACGCGCGAATGCACCACCGTGGTCGCGATCGGCGTGACCGCGCCCAGCCCATCCAGATAAACGTCGATGTCGGTGGTCTTGGCGACCGCCACGCCCACGGGCAATACGCCGTTCACACCGCTGAAGCGCCGGCTCGGCCCCGCACCGGCAGGCGCCGAGGCCGCCCCGGCAGCACCGCCCACCACCTGGGTCGGCCGCTTCCAGAAAACGTACCACGCAGCCAAGGCCAGCAGCAACACCAGCAGCGCCCAAAACCAGCCACTGCGCCGCCTGGTTTGCGCCCCGTCGGGAGGGCTGGCGTCGGGAGGCGGATTGGATGGTGGGTTCATGGTCCGGGGAATGGTAGCAAACCGTTGCCCGTTCGCTCTATTGCGAGCGGCATTTTTGCGGCGCTGCAAGGCAGCTTTACGGTTGTTTTACCCGCTTCATACAAACGGCTGACAAATCGCCACCGCCGCGTTCCCGCAGGGCCGGCTGCGGTCAGGCCACCAGCGCCAGTGCCGCGTAGTCACCCACCTTGTCGCCTAATCCGGCCGGCACCAGTTCGACGCTGTCGGTCAGCGCGGTCAATCGGCCCTTGAGTTGCGCCTGCAGGCGCGGCAGCAGGAAATCGCGGTGGTGCCAGAACACGCCCCCGCCCAGCGCGACGCGTTGCAGGTCCAGCACGATCACGAGGTTGTAGAGCATCCGCCCCAACACCCGGCAGGCCTCATCAATAATGGCTTTGGCCCTTGCATCGTCTAAGTTGGCAGCTACAAAAACTGCAGCGGCATCGGCATAACCTTGGGCCGCGAACCGGCGCGCGATGGCGTTGCCCGCGACCAGCGCCTCGACGTCCCCGTGATTGCCGCAGCCGCACAAGGCTTCCTCGTCGTCGCTCACGAAACTGTGGCCGGCGTGGCCGGCATTGCCGTTCTTGCCGCGCAGCACCCGGCCGTCCACGCACAATCCCACGCCGACCCCGGTGCTCCAGGTGACGTAGGCACAATGCGCCACGCCCCGCAGTGCGCCCCAGCGGCGCTCGGCCTCGAGCGCGGCCATCCCGTCATTTTCCACGCGCACGGTACAGGTCGCACTGGCAAAGGCCTGGCGCACCGGCGCCTCGAGCTGCGCCGTTTGCCAGTTGTTCGGCAGGCCACGTTGCGGACCTGCCAGTCCACCGCAGATGTTCGGCTGCGACAGCTCGACCATGCCGTCCCGCAGCGCAAACGGCCCGCACGACGAGATCCCCACCGCTGCGAGGTCGCCAGGAGCCAGCCCCGCCGACTGGCAGCTTTGTCCGATCATGCGCACCACCTGGCGCGCCAGCGCATCGTTGGTCCCCCGCTTCTCGGTCGGCTCCGTAAGCTGGCCGCACAGGCCGCGGCGGTCCGCCACGCTCACGGCCACCTTGGTGCCGCCCACATCCACGCAGGCGGCGGGCAGGCTCCGGATTGCAGCGAAATCGATGGAAACCGTCATGTCACTCGCCTTTCACCATCGTTGACTCAGCGGCTCAGCAGCCGCACCAGCACGCTCAGCGCCAGGCTCAGCAGGATCGTACTGGCCAGCGGAATAGCCCAATCGCGCCCGAACAGCCGAAAGCGCAGGTCCCCCGGCAGCCGGCCGAAGCCGAGCCTGTGCAGCCAGGGCGCGAGCGCACTGAGCAGCACCAGCGCGAAGAAGACGACGGCGAACCAGCGGATCATGCCTACAGTGTAGGGGCCCGGTCGCCCTGCGCAAAACCCAGCGCCTGCCAGGGCTCGCCCTTGTAGAAGCCGATCACCTTGAACAGTTCGCCCATCTCGTGCTCGTTGATCAGCCGCAGCGCCATCGCCTTTTCGGCAAGCGTTGCATGCTCCAGTTTCGCGGCCAGGCCCGCGTTCAGCAGGAAGCGCGCCTGGCTCGTGTAGCCCAGCGTGCCCACATCGGGCGCGGTCTCCTGCGCCGCCAGAGCCAGGCCGGTAAAGTTGACATGCGCGGTGATGTCCTTCTCGCCCACCTCGGCCAGCGGGTCGGCATCCGCCCGGTGCGCGCGGTGGCACATCACGGTCCCCATGTGGCGCTGCGGGTGGTAATACTCGGCCTCGGGAAAGCCGTAGTCGATGAAGAAGGCGGCCCCGCAGGTCAGCGTACTGGCCAGCGTGCGGACGAAGGCCTCGGCCTGCGGGTGGATCTCGGTCAGGTAGTCGTGCGCACCGGCAATCTCGACGGGCGGGCGCAGCGCGGTGGACCGGTCCCGCCAGACGAAGCGGGCCGCCTCGCCGGCAGTGCCGGCCTCGCAGCCAACGCCGCGCTCGTGCCACACACCACCATTGCGCACCAGCAGTTTGACCGGCATGGCGTCCAGCACCTCGTTGCCGATCACCACGCCCTGCATCGTCCCGGGCAGCGCGCCGACCCAGCGCACCCGATCGAGGTGCGCGGCCAGCGTCTGCTGCTGGCGCTCGCGCAGCGTGCCGGACAGATCGACGATGGTGTAACGCTCCACCGAGTCGCCCGCCGTGGCAAGCAACTGCAGCGCCAGCGCGCCGGAGCCCGCGCCGAACTCCCACACTTCGCGCGTGCGCGTGACGGCGAGCGCCTGCGTCACCTGGGCGGCCAGCGTCTGGCCAAACAGCGGCGTCATCTCGGGGGCCGTCACAAAGTCGCCGCCGCCCCCCTTCACGCCCTGCGGCATGGTGCCGAATTTGCGCAAATCGTTGCTGTAATAGCCCAAACCCGGGGTGTACAGGGCCAGCGCCATATACGCATCAAAGCCGATCCAGCCGCCCTTTGACTGAATCACCCGCTCTATCTGCGCTGCCAGGGTGCTCGTTAAACTACGCTGTGTTGTCATCTGAACCGGATTGTCCCCGAATGTCCGCCCCGTCCCGCGTCCGCACCGTGCTCGTCACCGGCTCCGCCAAGCGGCTGGGCCGCGAGATCGCGCTGGTCCTGGCCGCCGGCGGCTGGCAGGTTGCGGTGCACTATCGCGGCTCGAAGGCAGATGCCACCAAAACAGTAGCTGACTGTGAAGCATTGGCGGGGGCAAGCAATGCTTTTGATGCCGATCTTGCGGACGAGGCGGCGGTGCGCACGCTGCTGCCGCGCGTCGTGGCGCATTTCGGCCGGGTCGATGCCGTGGTCAACAGCGCCTCCACCTTCGAGCACGACAGCGCGGCCAGCTTCGGCTTTGCGGCGATGGAAGCGCACTGGCGCAGCAACACCGGCGCCCCGATCCTGCTGGCGCAGGCGCTGTACGAGCACGTGAAGGCCCGGGGCGCCGACCCGGCAGCGCAAGGCCAGGCCGCGACCGGCGTGGTGGTGAACCTGCTGGACCAGAAGCTGTGGAACCCGAATCCCGATTTTTTGAGCTACACCCTGTCCAAGGCGGCTTTGGCGTCCGCCAACACCCTGCTGGCGATGGCGCTGGCGCCGCAGTTGCGCGTGGTCGGCGTGGCGCCGGGGCTGACGCTGCCCAGTCACCTGATGAGCCAGGCGCAGTTCGAGGCGCTGCACCGGCTCTCCCCGCTGGGTCGCTCCTCGACAGCCGCCGACGTCGCGGCGACCGTGAAGTTCGCGCTGGAGAACGCCTCCATCACGGGCACCACCCTGCTGGTCGACGGCGGCCAGCACCTGATGCCGCTCACGCAAGATTTCTCGATGATGTAACACCGTGGAGCAAACCGGAAATTGCGCGGAAAATCAGCGCCGTCCTCCTTCTGCCGTCATGCTGAACACCCAAGGCCTGCAAATCCTCACGCTCAGCGGTCTGCGCTTTCGCGCCAACCTGGGCATCCTGGAGCATGAGCGGACCGCGCCGCAGCCGATCCAGGTCGATGCCGAGCTCAATCTCGGCCCCCAGCCGCTGCTGCCGCGCGACGATGAGATCACGCATGTGCTGGACTACCGCAAGGTGCGCCAGATCATCATCCGGGAGTGCACGGCCGAGCACGTGAACCTGCTCGAATCGCTGATCGGCAAGCTCGCGCACCGCCTGATGCAACTGCCCGGTGTGCTGGGCGTGCGCGTGAAAATCGCGAAGCTGGAAATTTTTGACGACTGCGAAGTAGCGATTCGCGTCGAGACGGGACAGTGGTGAACCGTATGGCAGCGCAATGGGTTGACGACGAGATCGTGCCGCCGGGCCGGGATTTGAAGATCGAGCGCGAAGCGCACAAGCTGGAAAAGCGCCTGTGCCGCGAGACGGGCCGCGCGATCGTGCAATACAACATGATCGAGGACGGCGACCGGGTCATGGTCTGCATGTCGGGTGGCAAGGACAGCTACACCCTGCTCGACATCCTGCAGAAACTCCAGCGCCGCGCACCCATCCACTTCGATCTGATCGCGGTGAACCTGGACCAGAAGCAGCCCGGCTTTCCCGAGCATGTGCTGCCCGACTACCTGAAGAGCGCGGGCGTGCCCTTTCACATCGAGAACGAGGACACCTACAGCGTCGTCAAGCGCCTGATCCCCGAGGGCAAGACCACCTGCAGCCTGTGTTCGCGCCTGCGCCGCGGCATCCTGTACCGCGTGGCGGACGAACTGGGCGCGACCAGGATCGCGCTGGGCCACCACCGCGACGACATCCTGCAGACACTGCTGCTGAACATGTTCTTCGGCGGCAAGATGAAGAGCATGCCCCCGAAGCTGGTCAGCGACGACGGCCGCCACGTGGTGATCCGCCCGCTGGCCTTCGTGCCCGAGAAAGACACCGCGCGCTGGGCCGCGCACCGCGACTTTCCCATCATTCCATGCAACCTGTGCGGCAGCCAGGAAAACCTGCAGCGCAAGCAGGTTGGCGAAATGCTGCGCGAGTGGGAGAAAAAATTCCCCGGCCGCGTGGAGAACATGTTCAACGCGCTGCAGAACATCGTGCCCAGCCACCTGCTCGATGGCACTTTGCACGACTTCACGGTTCTGAAGGCGACGGGCGTTGCCGACAGCAACGGCGACAGGGCCTTCGACGCGCCCGAGTTTGCGCCCGCCGCCCTGCCCGGCCTGCAGGTCGTGAGGGTCTGACCGCCCCGTACCAGGAGATGGGCATGATGCGTTTGACTGCGGCGCTGTTGTTCGGGGTTCTGCTGCTCTCGGGTTGCTCCGGCATGATCACGGTGGAAAACGACGTGCGGGCGTATTCCACCTTGCCGGCGATACCGGCGCGGGCCACCTACCGCTTCGAGCGCCTGCCGTCGCAGCAGGCCGACCCGAGCCGGCAGGACCGGATCGAGGCGATCGCCCGCCAGGCACTGGCCGGCGTCGGCATGCAATTCGATGACGCCGACCCCGCCTACAGCGTGCAGGTCGAGGTGCATGTGCAGTACCCGGTACCGCCGCCCTGGAGCGGGCCCTGGCCGGCCTGGGGCTTTCCCGGCCGCTACATCGTGACCCCGCGGGGGAACGTGGTCTGGCTGGACGGCTTCGGCGGCTTCGGCCCCTACGACGGCTTCTACGGCCCGCCCTGGTACCTGCGCACGATCCGGCTGACGATGCGCGACCTCGCGAGCAGCCGCATCGTGTACCAGACCGACGCGCGCGAAGATGGCCCATGGGCCAACACCGACGCCATTTTGCCGGCCATGTTCGAGGCCGCGCTGCGCGGCTTTCCGAATCCGCCGCAGGGGCCGCATCGGGTGGACATCCAGATTCCGCGCTGACCGCCGGCCGTGCCGCCCTTCTAGAATCGCGGTCATGCAAGCCACCCGAATCGTCGCCGTCCGCCACGGCGAAACCGACTGGAACGTGGACACGCGCATCCAGGGCCAGCTCGACATTCCGCTGAACGACACGGGACGCTGGCAGGCGGGCCGCATGGCGCTGGCGCTGGCGCACGAACCGATCCGCACCATTTATGCCAGCGACCTGCTGCGTGCCCGCGAAACCGCGCTGGCCCTGGCCGACGCCATGGACCTGCCGGTGCTGGACGCGCCGGGACTGCGCGAGCGCGAGTTCGGCGTCTTCGAAGGCAAGACCTTTGCCGAAATTGCGGCCCTGTGGCCCGAACACTCGCTGCGCTGGCGCCGCCGCGACCCCGAGTTCGCGCCCGAAGGCGGCGAGTCGCTGCTGCAGTTCCGCCAGCGCGTGACCCGCACCGCGCAGGACCTGGCCGAGCGCCACGCGGGCGAACTGATCGCGCTGGTGAGCCACGGCGGCGTGATGGACGTGTTGTACCGCGCCGCGACGCGGCAGGACCTGCAGGCCCCGCGCACCTGGGCGCTGGGCAACGCGGCCATCAACCGCCTGCTCTGGACGCCGCAGGGCTTCTCGCTGATCGGCTGGTCCGACACCAACCACTTGATGGACGATGAATCCCTGGACGAAGCTGCCGCCTGACGCGCACCCCGCGCTGGCGCTGGGCCGCCGGCTGGCAGGCGCGGGCGTCGCCGCGATCGACACGCCCGCGCTGGTGATCGACCTCGATGCCATGGAGCGCAACCTCACGCGCATGGCCGAATTCGCACAAAAACACAAGGTGCGCTGGCGTGCGCACGCCAAGCTGCACAAGAGCGCGGCGCTGGCACGGCTGCAGATGCGGGCCGGCGCGGTGGGCGTCTGCGTACAGACCACCGCCGAGGCCGAACTGCTGGCGGCCGGCGGGGTGCACAACATCTACATCAGCAACGAGGTGATCGCAACGCCCAAGCTGGAGCGGGTCGCGGCACTGGCGCAGACGCTGCACGAGGTGCAGGGGCGGCTGGCGCTCGCGGTGGACAGCGCAGAGGGCGTGCAGCGCCTGGCCGCCGCAATGGCGAGCCGGCCGCAGGCCGGCGCCAGCATCGACGTGTTCGTGGAAATCGATGTCGGCCAGGGCCGCTGCGGCGTCGCCCCGGGCGCGCCGGCCGTCGCGCTGGCGCAGGAAATCGACCAGCACCCCGCGCTGGTGTTCGCCGGGCTGCAGGCGTACCACGGCGGCGCGCAGCACCTGCGCACGGTGCGCGAGCGGCGCGAAGCCATTGCACGCGCGGTGGCCGCGGTGACCCTCACGCGCCAGCAGATTGAGGCCACAGGCATACCGGTCGCGCTCGTCACGGGCGCGGGCACCGGCACCTTCGCGCTGGAAGCCGCCAGCGGCGTCTACGGCGAACTGCAGCCCGGCTCGTTCCTGTTCATGGACGCCGACTACGCGCAAAACGAGCGCGACCCGGCCCAGCCCCAGTTCGAGCACGCTTTGTTCGTGAAGACCGAGGTCATCAGCACCAGCGCGAACCATGTGGTGTGCGACGCGGGGCACAAAAGCCATGCGATCGACTCCGGCATGCCGCGGGTGCACACGCTGCCCGGCGGCGCGGCGCTGACCTATGCGAACGGCGGCGACGAGCATGGCATCCTGCGCGCGGCCGTGCCCGGCGGGGCGCTGCCGGCACTCGGCCAGGCGCTGTGGCTGATTCCCGGCCACTGCGACCCGACCGTGAATCTGCACGACGTCATGATCGGCGTGCGCGGCGGGCTGGCGCAGGGCAGGGTCGAACGTGTCATCAGTGTCGATGCGCGGGGGGCGCTGAGCTGACGGGCGATCAGGCCGGATGCAACGGCATCGGGTGCACGGCCTTCACGGCGTTCTGCAGGTCCTCATCCAGTTCCGCCGTGCGCAGATCATAGGCAGTCTGCAGGTTCAGCCACGACTGCGCGTCGCCGCCGAAAAACCGGCTCAGCCGCAAGGCGGTATCGGCCGTCACGCCGCGCCGCTCCAGCACGATGTCGTTGATGCGTGACGCCGGCACATGCAGGTGCCGCGCCAGCGCGTTGGCGCTCATGTCCATGGGCGTCAGATAGTCCTCGCGCAGGACCTCGCCAGGATGAACCGGGCGCATGCCGTTTTTGACCATGTCTTTCTCCTGTGCCTCTCATCGCCGGGAGGCGCCGGTGTCGATCCGTCCATGCAACGTCAGTGGTAGTCCACGATCTCCACGTCGGCCGCTCCTTTTTCCGTCCAGACGAAGCACACGCGCCACTGATCGTTGATGCGGATGCTGTGCTGGCCCTGTCGATCCCCGGCAAGCCTCTCCAGCCGGTTTCCCGGCGGGCTGCGCAGGAACTCCAGCGTCGCCGCCGCATCCAGTTGCGCCAGCTTGCGTTCCGCCACGCTCTGGATGCTGGCGAAGCGGCGCGTCTTGCCGCTGGTGAACAAACGCTGCGTTTCCTGGCATTTGAAGGAGAGGATCGCCATAAGACGGAGTCATTTTATACCGTTTACCGGTATTCGGCATGCTGACCGGGTAGCAATGAGCATAGATGGATAGCGCGAAAATCCAAACTCAACAGACACGATGAAAACCCTGCTGATCGTCTACCACTCAATGACCGGTGGAACCCTGCAACTCGCGCAGGCCGCCGCCCGCGGCGCGCGCACTGAAAGCGAGGTGCAGGTGCACCTGCTACCCGCGCAAGAGGCCGGGCCGGACGACGTGCTGGCCGCCGACGGCTACCTGTTCGCAACGCCCGAGAACCTGGCCGCGATGGCCGGCCTGATGAAGGACTTCTTCGACCGCTGCTACTACCCCGCGCTGGGCGGCATCGAGGGCCGGCCGTACGCCACGCTGATCTGCGCCGGCAGCGACGGCAGCAACGCCGCGCGCCAGATCGAGCGCATCGCCACCGGCTGGCGGCTCAAGGCCGCCGCGCCGGCGCTGATTGTCTGCACGCACACGCAGACGCCGGAGGCCATCTTCGCGCCGAAGCAGATCGCCGCTGATGACCTGCGGCAGGCTGCGGAATACGGCGCTATGCTGGCGGTGGGGCTGGCGATGGGCGTGTTCTGACAAGCACCGCCCTGACTTGATTACAGGTACCAGGACGGCTCATCACCTGATCGAATCAAACCATCAACGCCAACCACGTCGCAGTGCGGCGTGGAAAAGAACGAATGTCGTGAATTGATCCAAGATTCCATGATGTTTGGGGAGCACACGGTGAACCAAGATGCGAAAATAGATGGCAGATACTTTCGCAGCCTAGGCGATCTAGGCGTGCTGGAATCGGCAGGTGACCGAGGTGCATGTGGCGCTTTGATCAATTTTTAGGCTTGATTAATCAACGCCGGGACGAGCATTCTTGTGACTGCTAGGGACTTACTTCGTTTTATTCGTTCAGTCTCGGGCGGATCCTCGTCGTCTATTTCTGGTTGAGAATCACATACTTAATTATCTTCGATTCACATTTTGTTCGGGAGGTTTCTGTGAATATTCGATCAGCCATACTCTGTTCGATTGCCATTGTGCTTAGCGGATGTGCAACTCAGGCGTCGCTAACAGTGCTCTCCCAGCCTGAAGGCGCCTATATTACCGAGAAAGAAACTGGGAGGTCTTATGGAGTAACCCCCGTCACAATTGTCTATGACTCCACGGCGCTTTCAAAATTTAAGGGTACAGATGGATGCTACCGAGTGAAAGGATTTGAAGCCCGCTGGGTAAGTGGCGCAACAGCAAATTTGAATCTCATCAGGCTGTGTGGTTCAAGTACCGACGACTACAAAATCACGTTCTCTCGCCCCCCAACGTACCCTGATCTTGAACGTGATCTTCAGTTTGCCTTGCAACTTCAATTTATCCGGGCTCAACAACAAGAAGCGCGCGCCGCACAAGATGCAGCCGCTGCTGAAGTTTATCGTGCCTTTAATCCACCTCAGCGTAAGCCGCTAAATTGTATTTCTACGCAATCCGGGAACACTGTGCAAACCAATTGCTATTGAGGATCCTAATTGAGGCCCAACCTTTCATTTCAACGGCCTGCACGAATAGCCGACCTAGGCCGGTGAGTTCAGTCATTGGACATCATGACGCCAATGCCGGATTTCGATCCTGAGAAGTTCCTCAAGACGCCGATTTACGCGTTTGACTTCCAGTTCATGATCGGAGACGTAAAAGACTTCCTCGTGTTTTCGGAAAGCAACATCGATTGGCAACATCGCCGCGAACTGCAAGCGATCTCTCACCGACAGGATCTGGAAGACTACCCATCAGGCTATCGTGAACACCTTGAAGAGAACGCGAATCACCGATTCCTCGTGAGTCTTCCCCTGCGTGTTCGTTATGCCGCGGTGCTGGCTCTCACGACATCCGTCGAGTGGTCCGTGAAGTTTTTGAACATGAGGGCGGTGGCTCCGGTGACTAAGAAAGGCGACGGGGCCAACCAGACGGTGACAATTCTGCGTGAGCTTGTGGCGCGCACTCAGCTATCCGCTGGGTCGGCGATTGACGACTACGAAGCTTTGATCAACGTCCGAAACTGCATAGTCCATAGCGCTGGACTTTTCGAAACCTACCAGTTCAAGGACACCCTTCCTGTGTCTGTGGATCGCTTGCGTGGCTGCAGCCTCGCGAACTGGCATTTCTTCGGTGACCAAGTGTGCATTGAACGCGGTGCGCTGGATCAGTACATTGACGAGATGAGCAAACTTGTCGTTGATTTGCACCAGTCGATGCACGAAAGCGGGTTGATGCAACCGTGACGTCCAGCCCCGGGATTCGACCGGAGCGCCGGCTGGTGGTGTACCGCGGTGCGGAACGCTTTCCACTGGCTAATGGAATCGAAGCAGTACCGCTGATTGACCTGTGCGGGGAAGCATGCGGCGACGTGATCCTCAAATTAGCGCCCCTCACTATTTGAGGTTCCGACCACAATTTGGAACATGGCCGCACCTCAGCAGTACCGTCCACCTCCAGTCCACAATAACGCCATGACCCCCAGCCAAATCATCGTCCTCGCCACGCCGGTATTCCTGCTGCTGATCGCGCTCGAATTCGCTTGGGGCTGGGCGCGGGGCCGCAACACCTACCGGCTCAATGACGCCATCAACAGCATCAGCCTGGGCGTGCTGAGCCAATTGAGCGCGGTCTTCCTCAAGGTGCTGACCATTGGCATCTACACGGCCGTGTTCGGCTGGGTCGCCCTCTGGCCGCACCCCGGGTTCTGGAACACCTGGTACGGCTGGGTGCTGGCCGTGCTGTTCTACGACCTGTGCTACTACTGGCTGCACCGGCTCGGCCACACGAGCGCGGTGCTGTGGGCCGCGCACGTGGTGCACCACCAGAGCCAGGACTACAACCTCTCGACCGCGCTGCGGCAAACCAGTTCGGGCGCGCTGCTGGGCTGGATTTTCTATCTGCCGATGGCGCTGGCCGGCGTGCCGCCGGCGATCTTCGCGGTGGTCGCACTGATCGATCTGCTCTACCAGTTCTGGGTGCACACCGAGCAGGTGCCCAGGCTGGGCTGGTTCGACCGCTGGTTCTGCTCGCCCTCGAACCACCGCGTGCACCATGCGGTGAACGACCCGTATCTGGACAGGAACTTCGGCGGCATCCTGATCGTGTGGGACCGGCTGTTCGGCAGCTTCGCCGAGGAGCGCGAGAAATGCGTGTACGGCACGCGCTCGAACCTGAACAGCTGGGACCCGCTGTGGGCCAATGCCGAGGTGTACTGGGGGCTGCTGAAGGATTCGTGGCACACGCGGCGCTGGCGCGACAAGCTGCGCGTCTGGTTCAAGCCGCCGGGCTGGCGGCCGCCGGACGTGGCGCAGCGCTTTCCCAGGCCGGCGTTCGACCTCGCAAGCGTGCAGCGCTTTCACCCGCCGCTCAGCCGCGCCGTGGCCTGGTTTGCCGGGGTGCAGTTCGCGCTGCTGCTGGCCGGCGTCTCGGCGTACCTGTGGTTTGCCGACACCCTGCCGCCGGGGCCCTCGTTCGTGTGGCTGGCCGCGTTGACGGCCGCGCTGTGGGCGCTGGGCGCCGTGCTGCAGGGGCGCATCACCGTGCTGCAGGTGCTGTTGATCGAATCGGCGGCACTGGCCACCGCGAGCGCCGCCGTGGGGCTGGTGGATCTGCACCACGTCTTCAAGCCGCTGACCATGGCGGTTGCCATCATTTTCGTAGCGACCAGCCGGCGCACCACAAGAGCCGGTGTCCAATCGGACGCGCTGTTGATGGCCGCGCTCGCGGCCTCTTTGGCGGGCGACGTGCTGTTGATGCTGCCGGGTCAGTTCA
>SCRU01000170.1 GCA_004323695.1 Burkholderiaceae bacterium | reverse complement strand
GCGCGCTGGCATGGAAACTGGCTGAACTGGGTCAGTACCTCGCGCATGGATGCGCTGCGCAGGGTCCTGTACGGCGGTTATCGGATGGACGATCCAACCACTGGTCTGACGATATTGCAGGGGGCCTACATTCCGCAAGACAGCCATGTCTGGGGCAAGGAGTACCGGCCCGTGGTGGGACGTGACAGTTACAACATCACGTACTACACGGCTCTGGCGACACCCAAGGCGGGCAAGCAGCATCTGTTTGCGGTGCGCAGCCCGGCCTACACGAGCACGCCGTCCGATACCGGCTCCGGCAGTTACCCCTTCCCGATGCCGGCGCCCGATCTGCGCGTGATCACGGATGCGGATCAGGTCACCGAGCGTATCTGGAACTGGGCTTCCACCGACGTCGGCTATGCCCCGATCGCGGCTGACTCGGCGAATTTCTCGATTGGCGGAGGCCGCAGTTCGGTGGCGAGCACGGCCTACTCGCTCACGGTCGAAGCCTGCGTGGCGCTCAGCGGCGCGCGCGAGGACGGTTGCGTGGGCTACCCGGCCGCAAAGCCCACGGTGTGGAAGCCGACCGGCGCGCTGCATGAATACTCGGTCAATGACGCATTGAAATTTGGCTTGATCACCGGGTCCTACCAAAACAACTATTCGGGGGGCGTGGTACGCCGCAACATCGGCAGCTTTGCCAGCGAAGTCAATCCTGCCAACGGTGTTTTCCAACAGGTGATGGAGGGTTCCGCCACGGTGGATGGCATCGCGCGCACGATAGACCGGCTCTCCATCTACGGCTGGAACGGGTCCAGCTATTACTGCGGCACCAGCTTCTCGTCGCCCAGGGCGCAGGGCGATTGCGAATCGTGGGGCGCGCCTGTGGGCGAGATGATGTACGAAGGCCTGCGCTACTTTTCCGGCAAGGCGCCGCCGACCGCTGCCTACGCTGCGGGCGTAGGCAATGCCGACAGCCCGGATACCAGGCTGCGCCTGCCGCTGATGGGAACAGCGGCATCGCCATGGAAGAACCCCTATCGGGCCAAGTCCGCGGGCGGCAATCCGATTTGTTCACGCCCGGTGCAGATGGTGATTGCCGATCCGGTGACGAGTTTCGATTCGGATCAACTGCCGGGCATTCCGCCGCTGTTTGCCCCGCCTGCCACCATGGGCGCGGCGCTGGGCGGCGGCGACCTCGTCGGGCTGAACGTGTCGACCCAATCGGACGCGATCTGGAGCGCCGAGGGCCTGGGGACCCGCAACATCTTCGTCGGTCAGTCGGGTGCGCTCAGCGATGGCAACCCGACCGCCAAGCCGGCGAACTCGTTCGCGCAGATTCGCGGCCATGCACCGGACGCCACCCAATCACAGGGAAGCTACTATGCCGCGGCAGTCGCCCGGTTCGCTCGCGTGACCGGAGTCGATATCGGGGCGCCGACCGCATCGCCGGCGGTGCCGACGGTGGCGGGCCAGCCGGTGGACACGCTGTCCGTTGCGCTCGGCAGCGTGGTGCCGAAGATCGAGGTCACCTGGGGCGGGAAAAAAATCTCCATTGTTCCGGTGTCCAAGTCCGTTGGGCCCGCCAGCTATGTCAGCAGTTCGGCCTTTGGGCAGTATCAGGCCACGGGGGCCATCACCGGGTTCTACCTGGACAGCTTCAACAACACGAGCGGCCCCACGGGCGTCGACTACAACGCCGCCATCAATGGCGGGCGCCCGACGCTGTCGTTCGTCGTGAATTTTTCCGACTCCGACGAAGGCACGGACAACGAGACGGACGCCATCATCGGCTACAACGTGAGCGTGAATGCGGCCGGCAAACTGGTGCTGGCGCTGTCGCCGCTGAACACCACGGCCGCCGGCATCGAGATGCACGTCGGCTACTCGATCACCGGCACCGCCAAGGACGGTCTCTATCTGGACATGACGAGCAAGCCCGGCGGCGGCAGCCCTGGCGTCAAGTACTACCTCGATACGCTTACCACGCCCACTGCGCAGGACCCGGCGCCGTCGAACGGCACGCGCATCAACGCCGCGGTGCTGCCTACGACCGCCACGACGCGCACGTTCGACTTCGGGGCAGGTGCTTCGGCCGCGGGCTATCTTCCGCACGATCCGCTCTGGTATGCGGCCAAATATGGCGGTGCGGGCATTACCGACGCCAGGGGGGATCCCACCAACTATTTCCGGATCAGCAACCCCGCGCAGTTGCCGGATCAGATGGGCAAGGCGTTCCGGTCGGCCGCCGCGCTGGCCGCGGTGGCCAGTACCAGCGTGGTCGGGGTGGGGCAGCGCAGCCTGGGTTCTGCTGCCATTTATCAGGCGAATTACGATTCATTGACCTGGTCGTCGCGCCTGTACGCGTTTGGCGTCTCCCCGGCGGGGGAGGTGTCCAACACGCCCCTGTGGGAGGCTTCCGCGGTGCTTCCCGCGCCGGCGCTGCGCACGCGGTTGTTTCTGGGGCGCGGCGGCAGCAGCCCGCCGATCGCGCTCGGGCCCGGCAGCTTCGGTGCCATGAGCCCTGCGGAACAGGCGGATTTCGGGGACGCGGCAACGCTGGCCTATCTGCTGGGCGACAAGAGCGCGGAAGAGCGCAACGGAGGCGCGCTGCGCAACCGCGGCACCACGGCCGCCGGGGCGCAGGGGTCGGTTCTGGGCGATATCGTCAACTCGGACCCGCAAATCATCTCCAGGAAAGATTACGGCTATTCGGCGAGTGATCCGAGCTACGCCGCGTATCTGGATTCCATCAATTTCGAGATGCTGGCCGTGGGAACCAACAACGGCTTCTTCCACATCTTCGATGCCCAAGCCGACGCCGGCGGCGGCGCGGAATTGCTGGGCTTCATGCCGCAGGCCGCGCGCGCGAACATCAAGGAGCTGGCGAGCCCCGGCTATCAGCACCGCAATCTGGTGGACGGCGCGATCGGGATCGGGCACGCGAAGATCGCCACGCCGACCGACGCCGCGGTGAAGTGGCGCACCGTCGTGGCGGGCGCTGGTGGCGACGGTGCGCCCACCGTGTTCGCGATCGACGCCAGCTCGAAGACCTTCTCGGCCAACAGCATCCTGTGGGAAATCAACAAGACCGCTTTGCTGGCGGCCGACCCGGGCGACGCCAACGGCTACGCGGCCCGATTCGGCAACATCATGGGGCGGCCTGCCATCGGCAAGCTCGCCAACGGAACTTGGGTTGCCATTTTCGGGAATGGCTACAACAGCGCGGCTGGAACCTCGAACCTCTACGTCGTGCGGCTCGACACCGGCGCCATCGTGCGGGTGATTCCGACAAACACCGTGACGGTCAATGGCATGGGAGCGATCGAGATTGTCCGCAAGACGTCGGGCGATCAGGACACCATCGACTACGTCTACGGGGCCGACTACAAGGGCAATATCTGGCGATTCAAACTGGGCGACAGTAATCCCGCCAACTGGAGTTCGGCCGGCGCACTGATCTACAAGGCGCCTGCTGCCGGGCGTCCGATCACGGCGGAAATCAGGGTCGGGCCGGCCCCGGCCAGTGCTAAGACCCAGGGGGGCAACATGGTCTATTTCGGAACGGGCAGCTACCTGAGTGCGTCGGATCCCGCCACCACCAATGTGCAGGCCCTGTACGGGATTTACGACGACCTGCTGCACGACCTCAATACATTAGCATTTGTCACGGATGCAAGCCTGTCATCGATGACGATTGCTGCTGGCGTTGGAAGCGATGTGCGCACGACATCGACGAGCGCGACACCGGACTGGTTTACCGTGACCGGCAAAAAGGGCTGGATTGTCGAGCTCAAGGGCGCGAACGTGGTTGCCGGCGAACGCGTGATCGCACCGCCGGTACGGTACACGGTGGCCGGCGTGGTTGATGCGTTCTTGTTCACCTCGATCGTGCCGAGCACCGATGAATGCGATGCCGGTCTGGACGCATGGATCACGGGGGTCGATGCGATGACCGGGGGTTATCGCAAGGTGTTCGCGAATCTGGACGAAAACTCGGTGCGGATACGCGGCGGCTCGCCGCGCGGGGTGTTCGTGCTGCAGGACGGGCGCCAGCCCACGCTGTACATCAGCCAGACCGTGTTCAACGACACCATCAGCACCACTTCGTTTGTCACCGGAACGGGTGGCGAACAGAGCGTGTCGATCAACGGTGTCGACGGCAGGACCCGGGTGATCAGTATCGATCTGACGGCGCCCACGGCAAGTCCCCGCGGACGCCGGCAGGTCTGGCGCCAACTCAAATGACCGCGGGCCGGTGTCTGCATCCGAGGAAGGGAATCACGATGGGGCGAATTCGCAAATCAGGGGGGTTCACGCTGATCGAGGTCATGATCACGATCGCCATCATCGGCATCCTGGCGGCTGTGGCCGTGCCGTCTTACCGGGCCTATATCGAGCGCGGCCACCGTGCCGCCGCCAAGACCGTGTTGCTGGAAGCGGCCCAGTTCATGGAACGGTATCGCGCCAGCAATTTCCGCTACGTGACTACCGCGGGCACTGCGCCGCAGTTGCCCGACCGGTTGCAGGCGGCGCCGGTGGAAGGGGCGAAACGCTATGACGTGGCCCTGGACGCGTCGGCCACAACCGCCACCTCGTTCCTGCTGATCGCCACGCCCAGCGGCTGGACCGACAACACCTGCGGCAACCTGACGCTCTCCAATCTCGGCGTCAAGGGACAATCCTCCGGTGACGCAGCGACCTGCTGGAATCGTTGACACGAACCGGTTACCGGCGCACCGCGTCGACCAGTGTCTTGAACTCGTCAATATCCTCGAAGCTGCGGTACACGCTGGCAAAGCGCACGTAGGCCACCTTGTCGAGTTTCTTGAGCTCGCGCATCACGAGCTCGCCAATGCGGTTAGATGGCACCTCGCGCTGGCCCAGGCCGAGCAGCTTCTCCTCGATGCGCTCGATCGCGCCGTCGATCTGCTCGGTGCTCACCGGACGCTTGCGCAGCGCCAGGTTCATGGAGGCGCGCAGCTTGGCGCGCTCGAACTCGATGCGGCGCCCGTCCTTCTTGACGACGGCCGGAAAGCTCACGTCGGGGCGCTCGTAGGTGGTGAAGCGCTTCTCGCAGGCGGCGCACTGGCGCCGGCGACGGATGAAGTCGGCGTCCTCCGAGATCCGGGTTTCAACGACCTGGGTGTCGGTGTGGCCGCAGAACGGGCACTTCATGTGGGGCCCGCATCAATCTAGCGGTACACCGGGAACCGGCTGGTCAGCGCGTTGACCTTGGCGCGCACAGTCTCGATGTTGGCGGCGTCGCGCGGGTTGTCCAGCACGTCGGCAATCAGGTTCGCGGTGGCGCGGGCCTCTTCGTCCATGAAGCCGCGCGTGGTCATGGCCGGCGTGCCGACGCGCACGCCGCTGGTCACCATCGGCTTTTCCGGGTCGTTCGGAATGGCGTTCTTGTTGATCGTCATGTGGGCGCTGCCCAGCACGGCTTCCGCTTCCTTGCCGGTGATGCCCTTGGCGCGCAGATCCACCAGCATGACGTGGCTCTCGGTGCGCCCGCTCACGATGCGCAGGCCGCGCGACGCCAGTGTTTCGGCGACGATGCGCGCATTCGTCAGGACCTGCTGCTGGTAGGTCTTGAATTCCGGCGTGAGCGCTTCCTTGAAGGCCACCGCCTTGGCCGCGATCACGTGCATCAGCGGGCCGCCCTGCAGCCCGGGGAAGATGGCGCTGTTGATGGCCTTCTCGTGCTGCGCCTTCATCAAGATGACGCCGCCGCGCGGGCCGCGCAGGCTCTTGTGGGTGGTGCTGGTCACCACGTCGGCATGCGGCACCGGATTGGGGTAGATGCCGGCCGCGATCAGCCCCGCGTAATGCGCCATGTCGACCATGAAGATGGCGCCAACATCTTTCGCGACTTTCGCGAATTTTGCAAAATCAATAGCAAGAGAATAAGCACTGGCACCGGCTATGATCAGTTTTGGCTTGTGTTCGTGGGCCTTGCGCTCCATCGCGTCGTAATCGATTTCTTCGCGCTCGTTCAGGCCGTAGCTCACCACGTTGAACCATTTGCCGCTCATGTTCAGCGCCATGCCGTGCGTCAGGTGGCCGCCTTCTGCCAGGCTCATCCCCATGATGGTGTCGCCCGGCTTCAGAAACGCCATGAACACGGCCTCGTTCGCCTGCGCGCCCGAATGCGGCTGTACGTTGGCAGCTTCGGCACCGAAGATCTGCTTGACGCGGTCGATGGCCAGTTGTTCGGCCACATCCACGTTTTCGCAGCCGCCGTAATAGCGCTTGCCGGGATAGCCCTCCGCGTATTTGTTCGTGAGCTGGGAGCCCTGCGCGGCCATGACGGCGGGCGAGGCGTAGTTTTCCGAGGCGATCAGCTCGATGTGCTGTTCCTGGCGGGTGTTCTCGGCCAGAATGGCGGCCCACAGCTCGGGGTCGGTTTGTTCAACGAGGATATTGCGGTGGTACATGGCAGTCCTTCAAGACGACGTTCCCTGTCATTGCATGAATGAAACAAGGGCTGCCCAGGCGAACGGCAAAACGCCACGGTCCAGAAAGACGGGGGCGGCACGCTTCCCGGTGGTGTCCCACGTCAGCGCCGGCAGCCCGCCTGCGCGGGGCCGCGCCTATCGCCAGTCGCGTACCGTCGAAGTGTAGCTGACCGGCCCGGGCTTCGCGCGGGAAAGCCCCCCGAATACGGGCAAGCCGGCGCAGCCAGGCATCAATACAGGGAGGCCGATGCGACCTTCACGCCGCCCGCCATCAGCTTGGGCGCCGCAGCGCCGGGGTCCGGCGGAACCGCGTGTCCAGTCGCAACCTTGTACAGCCGCGCGCGCTCGGCCAGCACCTTGCTGGCATAGCCGCCATCGTCCTGGATATTGGCCGCGCCCACGTAGTATTTGAGCCCGCCCTGGATGGAGCCGGCACGGGCAATGCAGTCCTGCAGGACCTTGACGCCCACGCGAAGGTTGGTGATCGGGTCGAAGGCGGCCGTCATGCCGCCAAAGCTCTGATATTTGTCGGAATGCACCTTGGTCATCACCTGCATCAGACCCTGCGCGCCAACCGGGCTCTGGGCAAACGGGTTGAACCCCGACTCGATTGCCACGACGGCCAGAATCAGCGTCGGGTCCAGCTTGGCGCGGGCCCCGATCTGGTACGCCTCGGCCACCAGCGCGCCCACGGGCCCGGGCGCCACATGGTATTTCTTGCTGAGCCAGTACGCCACGGCCGCCTGCTGTTTGGGCAGATCCTTCGGGTCGGCCACGGCGACGCGATCCGCCGCATCGGGGTCGGCCACCACGCCGGCGGCGGCGATCTGGCGCGATTGCAGCCAGCCGGCGAGTTTGTCCTCACCGGTCTGACGCAGATCCGGGCGCACTGCCAGGGTGATCACGAAGAACACCAGGGCGATGCCCAAAAGGGCCAGGCTGTTGTGGGTGATTTCAAAAAATCCGTCGACCACGTCGGATGCGAAGACTCGCAAGCCCCGGGCCGATGTTGCTAACGCTGTCATAGCTCTTCCTTTCTACGCGGGGGCTGCTGCGCGTGCCGGATTGCAGCACCGCGAACAGGACTCCTCGTTTGGATTGGTACGCCATCGGACTCACCTGATGCCATCAAGACTCTGGCGGTGAATCGACTTAGCCGTGGGTCGGCAGCGATTACGGGTTATCCCTAGATATTCCCAAGACTCGCGGATTCTAGGTTGCCTTCAAATACCGGGTCAAGAATAAAAGATAGATGGTTTACTCAAATTTTGATCTATAAACACTGTATTTTAACACAGTTTTGATGAAAAAACGACCCGAGCTGCGTTGCGGCCTGGCCTGGCCGGCCGCGCGCCTTCGGCGGGCCCGGTGGCCGCTCACTCCTCAATCAATAGCTGGTTGTCCGCTTTCGGCGCCGACCACTGGGCGCTCCGGCGTGCATCGCCAGCGATCCGGTGCGGCCCGCCCAAGCCCTGGCAGCGGCGTTCGGCCGCGCGCTGGCGCCGGCCGATGATGCGGGCGTAATTTTCTGAAAATCTTGCAATCGCGCCTTCCGGGCTCATTGAAAACCCGATTTGCAATTGCGCTAGCCAGTGACTAAGGTGACAGAGCCTGAGCAATTGGGCGTTCGCCGGTAGGAGCCAGTCCCCGCCGCAAGGTGTGGCTGACGAAGCAGCCCCGGCTTGTCCTGGAAGCAATCCATTGCTTCCTGCGCAGTGCGGGACTTCAATCTCCCGCCTGCGAAACCAGACGGCACTGGCCTTTTGGCTGCCGTCAAGCCCGGTTGGATCGGCTGCAGGCTGATCCGCCGGGCTTTCTCATTCTGGCTGTGCCTTTGCGTATTGAATACACTAGGCCCGATGAATGCGCAATCCATCAGGGCCAGCAAGTGGGTGCGGCGTGCCGCCTGGGTTGTCCTGGCGGTGTTGGCACTGTGGCTGGTCGGCTGGCTGGCCGTGCCGCCCCTCCTCAAGAGCGAGGGGCAGAAAATTGCCAGCGAACAGTTGGGCCGCAAGGTCACGATCGGCGCGGTCAATTTCAAGCCCTGGACGCTGGAGTTGACATTGACCAACCTTGCGGTGGCGACAGCCGACGGGGCCGGGCAGCAGTTGCACATCGGGCGGATCTATATCAACGGTTCGATTCAGTCGCTGCTGCGCCTGGCACCGGTGGTCGACGGCATCACGATCAACGACCCCAGCCTCAAGCTGGTGCGCGAGAGTGCGGGGCACTACGACATCGATGACATCCTGACCCGGTTCGACCGGTCGTCCTCCAAACCAGCGGGCAAGCCAGTGCACTTTGCGCTGTACAACCTGGTGCTGAACGGTGGCTCGGTGGACTTTTCCGACAAAGTGGTAGGCAAGACCCAGCAGGTGCGCGGCCTGACCCTGAGCGTGCCGTTCCTGAGCAACCTGGATTCCAAGCGCGATGTGTTGGTGACGCCGCGGCTGGCTTTCACCCTGAACGGCAGCCGTTTCGATTCGGCCGCCGAGGCCACGCCATTTGCCCAGACGCGCAAGACCGAGGCCACATTCAAGCTGGCCGGGGTCGATCTCGCGCCTTATTTGGGCTACTTGCCGGCGAGCTTGCCGGTGCGGCTGCAGGCCGGCGTGATCGACGCCGACCTCAAACTGGCGTTCGAACAGGCGCCCGGCGCATCGATCAAGCTCAGCGGCACGGTGCAGGCCAGCCATGTCAAGCTGGCCGATGCGAAGACGCAGGCATTGCTGGCGTTCGATGCGCTCAAAGTCACGATGGCGGACGTGGAGCCGCTGGCGCGGCAGGCGAAGATCTCGTCAATTGAACTCACCGGCCCGGATCTGGCGGTGCGGCGCGATCCGGCGGGGCGGCTCAATCTCGATTTCACGACGGCGCCGCCGGCGGCCGTGACTGCCGCGAACGGCGTGGCGGGGGATACCGCTCCCGCCGCGCCGCACGCCGAGGCCAGCCCCTGGAAAGTCGAAGTGGACAAGGTGGCGGTGCGCGGGGGCACGGTCAACTGGACGGACGAAACCACCGCGCCGCACGCCCAGCTGGCGCTGCGCGATCTGGTATTCGACGCGGCCGGCATTGCACTGCCGTTTGCCCAGCCGCTGCAGTTCAGCGGTTCCGCGCTGCTGGATGCCGGCGCGCCGGGTGCTGCCGCGAAGGGCGCCGCAGCGCAGCGATCCAGTTTGACCTTCGGTGGCTCCGCCACTGACCGTTCCGCCAGCGTGGCAGCCAACGTGGTGACGCTACCCTTGAGTCTGGCGGCGCCGTATCTGGCCGCCTATCTCGAACCCGGTTTGAGCGGCGACCTGTCAGCACAGCTGAACGTGGACTGGAAGGCGCAGCCGGCAGGCTCGCAGGCGTCCGGTGTGCAGATCGGCGTCAAGGATCTGAAGCTGGACCACCCGGCGCTGACGGGCGGCAGGGTGGTGGCCAAGACGCCCGGCAGGCATTCGCCGGCCCCCGCGTTACCCGGTGCGGGGCAGATCCGGGTGTCCGATGCGCGCATCGACCTGGATCAGCGGACGGTCCGTTTGGGCCAGGTGGTCGTGACCGACCCGCACGTGAGCGTGGAGCGGGGCGCCGACAAGCGCTGGATGTTCGAGCATTGGCTCAAGCACCCCGCAGCCGCGCCGGCGCACCAGCGCGCTGCGTTATCACGGTATGCTGAATCAAAACAAGTCAAACCCCATACCAATCCATGGAAGATTGCTATTAATGATGTAGCGGTCGACGGCGGCGCGGTATCGTATCGCGATGCGGCCGGGCCCCGGCCTGTGGCGTTCGACGTGTCCAAACTCCAGGTCCAGCTGAAAGACTTTTCGCTGGACGCCAGGCAGCCTTCGCCTTTGCGCGTCTCGGCGAGCATCGGGGCCGGGCGCACGGAACCCGGGCGGCTCGAGTTTGACGGCAACCTGGGCCTCGCCCCCCTGTCGGCGCAGGGGCGTTTGCACGCGGTACGGCTGCCGCTGCAGGCCTTTGCCCCGTATTTCGACAACACGCTGAACGTGCGCCTGCGGCGCGCCGACGCCAGCTTCAACGGGCGCGTGCATTACCTGCAAAGCAAGGCCGGCCCGGTGGTCCAGGTCGCTGGCGACTCGGCGCTGGAAGACCTGCAGGCCGATACCGTGGCGCAGCCGGCAGAGGGAACGCAGCAACCAGCGATCGCCGCCGAACCGCTGCTGCGATGGAAGGCCCTGAGTGTGCGCGGTCTCGATCTGGCCATGAAGCCTGGCGCCGCCACGCGGGTGAACGTGCGTGAAACGGCGCTCAGCGACTTCTACGCGCGCGTCATCATCAACCCGAGCGGGCGTATCAACCTGCAGGATCTGGTGAAGCCCAAAACGCCACCGGGCGCTGCGGCGCCCGGCAAGGCCGCCGCAGCGCCCGCCGTGGCGGTGGCCGCCGCCAGTGCGCCGGCGCCGATCATTCATATCGGCCCGATCAGCCTGATCAACGGCAAGGTATTGTTCTCGGATCATTTCATCAAGCCGAACTACTCGGCCGATCTGACGCAGCTGACCGGCAAGCTCAGCGCGTTTTCCAGCGTGGCGCCGGCTGGCGCGCCCCAGATGGCGGATCTGACGCTGAGCGGCCGCGCCGAGGGGACGGCGTCATTGGAGATCACGGGCAAGCTGAACCCGCTGGCCAAGCCGCTCGCGCTCGATATCACGGGCAAGGTTCATGATCTCGAACTGCCACCGCTGTCGCCCTATGCCGTCAAATATTCGGGTCACGAGATCGAGCGCGGCAAGATGAGCATGGACGTGCACTACGTCGTTTTGCCCGACGGCCAGCTCACCGCGAAGAACAACCTCGTGTTGAATCAGCTCAGCTTCGGCGACGAGGTCAAGGGCGCGCCGGCGAGCCTGCCCGTCAAGCTGGCTGTGGCGCTGCTGGCCGATCGCGACGGCGTGATCAACCTGGACCTGCCGATCAGCGGCTCGCTGAACGATCCGCAGTTCAGCCTCGGCCCGATCATCTTCAAGGCGATCATCAACATCATCGTGAAGGCCGTCACGGCACCGTTCAGCCTGATCGCCAATGCATTCGGCGGCAGCGGCGGCCAGCAGCTCAACACCGTGGTGTTCGCGCCCGGCAGTGCCACCCTCACGCCCGAGGCCCGGGCCGGTCTGGACAAGGTGGCCAAGGTGCTGACCGAGCGCCCCAGTCTCCAAATGACCGTGGTGGGTGCCGCCGACCTGGACGCCGAGCGCGCCGGCTACCGGCGCGAGCGCCTGAACGCCATGGTGCGCGCGGAAAAGCGGCGCGAGATGCTGCTCGACCCGGGCAAGGCGACCGCGTCCGCGGCAGCGGCGCCGGCGTCTGCCGCATCGGGCGCGACGCCGGCCATCACGGTCAGTCAATCGGAATACCCGGAGTTGCTCAAGCGCGTGTACCGGCACGCCGACATCACCAAGCCGCGCAACCTGATCGGCTTTGCCAAGGACATTCCGCAGCCCGAGATGGAGTCGCTGCTGATGGCGAACATTCCGGTGACCGAGGACAGCATGCGGCAGCTCGCGTTGGCGCGCGGCGAGGCGGTGAAGGACTATCTGGCGTCGAAGCAGGTGCCCTCGAACCAACTGTTCCTGGGCGCGCCGAAGGCGCTGGCCGATCAGGCCGCGTCAAGCGGCACAGCCGATGCGAAGTGGATTCCGCACGCCGACCTGAGCCTGGCAACGAAGTAGGGCGACCGGGCGCCCGATTTTCGGCACTTACGGCATAAGGCGCCGGGCCGGCTTGCGCGGCCTGCGTGATGGATCGACAATTGGCGCGACGGGCGCGGCCTGCCGTTGGAGCACAGCTTGCAGCCACCTTGCTATACCCGTAGCGCCATCGTCTTGCACGGCGTCATGGCCCTGCTGATCGTCGCCGGATTCGGCGTCGGACTGTACATGGTCGAGCTGCGCCTGAGCCCGCTGCAATTGCGGCTTTACTCCTACCACAAGTGGATCGGCGTCACCGTGTTCGCGCTGCTCGTACCCCGCATCGCCTGGCGCGTGCGGCATGGGCCGTCGCTGCCCGTCGCCATGCCCGCGTGGGAGCGTGCAGCGGCCAGCGCCGTCCATCTGCTGCTGTATCTGCTGATGGCGGCCATTCCGGTCTCGGGCTGGCTCATGAGCTCGGCGTTGGGCGTGTCCACGGTGTACCTGGGCGTGTGGCCGCTGCCGGATCTGCTCGGCAGAAACGAGGCCCTGGGGCTGGTGCTGCAGGCGCTGCACCATATCCTCAACGACGCCTTGCTCGCCCTGGTGGCCCTGCATGTCGCGGCTGCGCTCAAGCACCATTTTGTGGACCGCGATGACATCCTGGTGCGGATGTTCCGGTTCACGGGGCGAACCGAATGAAACTCTTCTTGCTGGTGTTGCTGCTGCTGGCGGACGCGGGCGCGCAGGCTGCCGGGTACCGGCACGTGGATCTGGCGCACAGCCAGATCCGCTTCGTCTCCAAGCAGATGGGGGTGCCGGTCGATGGCGTGTTTCGCACGTTCGACGTGAGCCTGAGCTTCGATCCGCAGGCGCCGGCCACGGCGCATGGTCAGTTGCGCATTGCGCTGGCCAGCATCGACACCGGCCTGCGCGAAGCGAACGAGGAGGTCCAGGGCGTAGAGTGGTTCGACGCCCGCCGCTTCCCCATTGCGCAGTTCGAACTGCGCCAGATCCAGCCGCTGGGCGCCGGCCGGTTTCGCGTCAGCGGCGTGCTCAGCCTCAAGGGCGTGAGCCGGCCGCTGGCGCTCGACGCCACTTTGAGAACCGACGGCGCCAGCCAGGCGGTCATGGACGGCACCTTCGTGCTCAAAAGGCTGGACTTCGGCGTGGGCGGCGGCGTCTGGGGCGACGCCAGCGTGGTCGCCAACGAGGTCACGCTGCAATTCCATCTGGTGCTGGAGCCGTAGACCATGAAGAGACTGTTGCAAAGGCTGTTGCCGGCGCTGGTGCTGGGCCTGGCCGTCACCACCGCGCTGGGGGCCGATTTGTACCTGTCTGACCCCGACCACACCTTCGCCTGGTTCGAGTACAGCCATATGGGTTTGAGCGTGGACCGCGAGCGCTTCGACAAAGTGAGTGCAACGGTCAGCCTGGACCTGCAAAACCAGACCGGCAGCGTGCAGGCCAGCATCGACGTCAGCTCGCTCAGCACCGGATCACATCTTTTCAACCAGTTGCTGCTCAGCGACGCGTTCTTCGACGCAGCCAGGTACCCGGTCATCACGTTCCAATCGACGCACTTCACGTTCGGCCGGCTGGACAACGTCACGGCCATCGACGGCGATCTCACCATCAAGGGCATCACCCGGCCCGTGACCCTGCGTGTTTCCAATTACAAATGCATGATGCATCCGCTGTATCACCGGCCGGTCTGCGGCCTCAATGCCAGCACCAGGGTCCAGCGCAGCGACTTCAACCTGGGTAAATACGTGCCGCTCATCACGAACGACATCACCGTTGACGTGTCGATCGAGGCGATCCAGCGTTGACGGGTTTGCGCCGGCCGGCCCGCCGCGCTGCAAATCCCGGTGAAAATAGGGGGGTGATCAGTTTCTCCAACCGCAAACCCCCTACCGAAGTGCCTGCCGTGACCCCGACTTCTCTCAAATCCCACGAACCGCATCCGCTGGACGCACTCACCGGCGGCGCGTTTTCCGCCGCCACCTCGGGTGAGCGCGCGGCGCGCATCCGCGAATGGCTGACGCGCAATCCGAGTCCCGAGCAGATGCAGGAAGTGTTCAAGGAGCTGGGCACGCGCGACAAGGGCGCAGCCAAACCGCTCAAGGAAAAGCTCGACGAGCTCAAGCGCGCCAAGGGTCAGGAAGTGCTGGCCGCCGAATGGGCTGGCAAGGGCCAGGCGCTGCTGGCGCTGTCCAAGCTCAATATTGCCGACGCCATGGCCTGGCAGCGCGACGCTGCCAAGGCCGGTGCGCCGCTGTCACGTGAGCCTCTGGCATCGGTCAAGGTGCAACTGGCCGAGCGCGTGAAGGTGATCGAGGACCTGCAGCATCGCGTGCAGGTGCAGCGCGAGGCCGCCGTGCTGCTGGCCCAGCGCATCGAGGTGCTGTCGACCAAGCCGTGGCGCGACGCGCAGGCGGTGCTGGACGTGCTGCACGGCGATGTGCAGCACTGGCAGGCGCAGGCACAGGAACTCGCCGCGGACGCCAACTGGCCCAGCGTGGACAGCCGGTTCCCGCCGCAGCTCGATGCCTCGCGCGCCCAGCTGCTGGTGGTTTGGGACGCGTTTGCGGCTGCGCTGGGGCAGGCCGTGGCCGCCGCGGACGATGCCGCCGCCCCGCTGCCGCCCGTGCCCGTGTGGGCCAATGAATTGCGCGGCGAGCGCGGCGTGCCGCTGGAAGCGCCCGCGCAAACGCCCAAACCCGTGCTGGATCCCGCGATTCAGAACGAAATGCGAGCCAAGTCGGCTCAGGCTGTGCGCGAGGCACTATCAAAACTGGAGCGCGAGGTAAGCGAAGGCCACGGCAAGGCCAGTGCCGGCGCGGCGGGCGCGCTGCGCGGCGCGTTGCGCGAACATGGCAAGTTGATCGACGCCGCGCTGGAGAACCAGGCGCATGCCGCGCTGGCCGCGGCCGGCGAGCTGGAGGGCTGGCAGCGTTGGCGCGCCGACCAGTTGCGCGAGGAATTGGTGATCAGGGCGGAGAGCCTGCTCAAACGCCCCGCCGAGCATGCGCTGGGCGGACGCAAGATGCAGGACACGCTGCGCCAGATGCGCGAGCAGTGGAAGCAGACCGACCAGGGAGGCACGCCCAACCACGCGCTGTGGAAGCGCTTCGACGAAGCCTGCAGCGAAGCCCACAAGGTGGTGGAAGCGTGGCTGGAGAAGACCCGGGCCGAGGCCGCCGAGCACCGAAGCCAGCGCCTGGCGCTGATCGAGGAAGTCCGGGCCTGGGGCACGGCCAACGCGGGCTTGACCGACTGGAAGGCGTTTGGCCGCACGCTACACCAGTTCGGCGACCGCTGGCGCGAGGCCGGCCATCTGGGCGAAAAGGCCTTTGCCGAACTGCAGCCGCAGTGGAAGGAAGCGATTCAAGGTGCCGCCGCCCCCCTCGAGGCGGCGCAAAAGGCCAGTGTGGAGCGCCGCCATGCGCTGATCGAGGAAGCGGTCGTGCTGGGCGGCGTGCCCGTGCTGCGCATCGATGCCGTCCGGTCTCTGCAGCAGCGCTGGCAACAAGAGGCGCAAAGCGTGCCGCTGGAGCGCAAGTTTGAGCAAAAGCTGTGGGACGCGTTCCGCAAGCCGATCGACGACGCCTTCAACCGCAAGACCGAGGAGCGCGAGAAGGCTGCGGCCGCCTTGAGCGAGCGCGATCGCATGGTGCTCGAAGCCGCCAAGGCGCTCGAAGCCGCCAATGCTGGCGGCGACGCCGGCAAAATCCGCGCCGCCATGAGCGCGCTGGAAGCCGCCCTGCGCGGCCAGGCGCAGGCCGCCGCCGTTGTGGCTGCGGCCGCGGATCACGAGAAGAATCGACCTGAATCCCTTGTGGAACCTTCACAGGTCGCTACTGAAACTGTAGTAGAACGAGCAGACACCGCTGCGGTGGCGGCGTCACCATCCTCCGACATCAGCGACGCCACCGACGCTCCCATTGCCCAGACCAGCGAGCCGGCGACCACGGAGGCGGGCGGCGACGCGGCCGCACCCGCGCAAGCCGCCGGCGCCGCTGCCCCTGCAGCCGCACCAGTGACTGCCAAGCCCGCGCCCAAACCCGTGATCGCGATGCGCGGCGACGATCGCCCGGGCATGAATAAGTCGCAGCCCGCGGCGGGCCGGGGCGGCAAGTTCAGCGAGCGCCGCGACGGGGCGCGTGGCACTGCGCGTCCCGGAGACAACAAATTCGAGCCGCGCCGCGACGACCGCGGCCCGCGCCCTGGTGCGCACGAGGACCGGCGCGGCGGCCGGTTCGGCGAGCGCCCCGATTTCGCGGATCGGAGCCCCCGGCTCGGCGACGTGGCCTTCCGGGCCCAGCGCGAGGCGCTGGAGCGCGCCGAATTCACCCTAAAGAAACTCGCCGCGCAGGCGCATGGCGAGGCGCTGACGCAACTGCTCACGGCCTGGGAAAAGCGCGATGCGGATCAGGTGCCCAGCGTGCAGGCGCTGGGACCGAGCGTCACGGCCGCCGGCCGCAGTCACTGGGCTCAGGTGATCGGGGCTGCGCCCGCAGGCGATGCGGCCGAGGCGCTGCTGCGCCTGGAGATGGCGGCCGAGGTGCCGACGCCGGCCGAACACATGAGCGCGCGGCGCCTGCTGCAACTGCAATTGCTGACCCGGCGCAACGACCCGGCGCCGGCGCAAACCTGGGGTCAGGACACGGCCCGCGTACTGGCCAGCACATTCGACCCCGGCCATGCGCGCCGTGTGCAGAATGCGCTCAAGGTTTTGCTCGGACGCTAGCGCTGGGCACGGTCAAACGGGTCGCCCCGTCACCAGTGATTTGTGGCAATCTTCCAGCACCTTGAGCGCGAGCGGGCGCGGGACCGAAGGGTACTGCTCCAGATACTCGTCCAACCGCTCGCCCCGCAGCAGATAGTCGAACAACGATTTGACCGGGATGCGCGTGCCCACGAAGCAGGGCACGGCGGCATACAGCACGTACTGGATGTGAATGGCTGAACTGATCATGGTGCGGACCCTCCAAGGTCAGTGAATGGCGCCCAATGGTAGGCCAGCTGCCAGTGCCCCGCAGCGCGCGCGTGAATACCGGCAACGTTTGTGGGCGCAATTCGGGTGCGGCGGCACGCGGTGCCTCCGCGCCGTGCCCGGAATCAACTGCCAGTCAGGGACTTGCAACTGTCTTCGAGGACCTTGACGGCGAGCGTGTGTGGAACGGAAGGGTATTGCTCCAGGTACTCGTCCAGCGTCTCGCCGGCCTCCAGATAGTCGAACATGGACTTGACGGGGATCTGGGTGCCGGCAAAGCAGGGCACGGCGCCCAGCAGAACGGGTTGGACACGAATGGCTGAACTGATCATGAAGGAGCCCTCCAGGACGCGGTGAACGGCTCCAAATACTAGGCTGGCGCAATGCCCAAATCAACTTGCACCGCCGCAAAAAATATCGCTAGAGGTGGCCCATTTTTCAGCTCCGGGCGAATCCACGCGGGGGTGAAGTTTGGCTGGGGGCTGCGAGTTTGATAGCTGCTTTGCGTTGTATCGCCTGGACTTTCCCCGGATTTTGTCCCGTAATAGAAGCGCATGCCGGTGAAGCATTTAGTGTGCAAACGCGGCCCGCGAACCGTTGCATCCGCAGGCATCGGACACACAAAAAATTACCGTTTTAAGAATCCGGACTCACGGGGGCAAGGCACCCATCCGGTTGAAAAACTCGTCGTACAACGGCACCAGCGCGGGCAGTTCCAGCTCGAAGCGCGCGCGGTTCACGAAGTAGGCCTCGCAGGTGACCGCGAAGAACTCCGCCAGCGAAGTGGCACCATACGCATTCAGCCAGGGCGGTTCGCCGCTGAAACGCTCGGCCAAGATGACCTGCTCGCGAAAAGCGTCATAGGCCGGCTGCAGCGTGGCCAACCACAGGCGCCGCGCCGCGGCGGGGCCGCGCGCGCCCAGGAAGCCCGGCGGCAAGGGCGGGCAACCGTCGGCCCGGCCACTTTGCATGTCCATCTTGTGCACGAACTCGTGGATCACCACGTTGTAGCCGTGCCCGGCCGAAGCGCCTGCTTGCGCAACGTCGCGCCAGTTCAGCATCACCGGGCCCTTGTGCATGGCTTCGCCGGCCAGCACCTCGCGGTAGCGGTGCACCACGCCGGCGTGGTCCATGGTTTCGCGCTGCGCGATCACCTCGCGCCGGTGCACCACGATGCCGACGAAGTCGCTATACCAGGCCAGGGCCTTGCCGTGCTGGTCCAGGTGCAGCACCGGCAGGCAGGCCTGCGCCGCAATGGCCAGCGCGATTTCGTCGCTGATGTGCAGCCGTTCGGTGCCGGTGAATTCCTTCTGCGCCAGGAAGCGGCCGCACAGGCGGCGCAGATGCGCGCGCTCGGCCTTGGTGAGTTTCGCCAGAAAAGGGTAGCGGTCCAGCGTACGCTGCCACAGCGCGTCGGGAATCGCGCGTGAGCGCCGGCGCAGCCAGGCCCACATCGGCGGCTCAGCCCAGCGCCACGCGCTGCAGCCGGCCCGCTCCGGGGCCGGCTGCAGCGAGGCGCAGCACTTCGGCACGAGGGGGTTCGGCTAGCGCATCCCAGTCGCTCAACACGACGCGCGCCAGGCCGTCGCCCAGATCGTGGCCGGCCGGCTTGTGGGTGTGGCCGTGGATCAGGGTGGCGGCGCGAGCGGCCTGCAGCCACTGGCGCGCGGCGGGGTCGTCCACATCGCCATAGCTCACGCCGGAGTGCTTGCGTGCCTCGCTTTGCTCGCGCAGCCCTCGCGCAATGGCGCGACGGTCAATCAGGGGTTTGGCCAAAAAGTCGCGTTGCCAGTCGGCACTGCGCACCTGCTGGCGAAATGCCATGTAGTCCAGGTCGTCCAGGCACAACGCATCGCCGTGCGTGAGCAGCCAGCGCCGCCCGGCAAACGTCAGCACGGTGGGGTCGGCAAGAAGGGCGACGTGGCACGAGTCGAGAAACTGCCTCCCGACCAGAAAGTCGCGGTTGCCATGCATGAAGAAAATGCGCAGGCGCTGCGCGGCCTCGCGCAGCACGTCGGCACAATGCGCCTCGAAGCCCTGCGGCGCGCCCGGGTCGGACGCTGGGGCGAGTGCTGCATCGTCGCCGACCCATACCTCGAACAGGTCGCCCAGGATGAACACGGCATTCGCGCTGGCGCCCCGCATATACCGCTGCCACGCCGCCAGCGTGGCCGGCTCAGCGGCCTGCAGGTGCAGGTCGGAGATGAATTCGACCGCGCGCCAGTCGGCAGGAGCGACAAGCTCCTCGAAGGCGGGCACGGTGGAGGTCACGACATCAGGCCAGCGCGACGGCCTTCTCGATCACCACATCGACATTCGGCACATCGTCATGGAAACCCTTGCGCCCGGTCTGCACCGCCTTGATTTTGTCTACCACCTCGGTGCCCGCCACGACCTTGCCGAACACGGCATAGCCCCAGCCCTGCGCACTGGGCGCGGTGTGGTTCAGGAAGGCGTTGTCGGCCACGTTGATGAAGAACTGGGCCGTGGCCGAGTGCGGCGCATTGGTGCGCGCCATGGCCACGGTGTACTTGTCGTTCTTCAGGCCGTTGTTGGCCTCGTTGTCGATCGGCGTGCCGCTCTTTTTTTCCTTCATGCCGGGCTCGAAGCCGCCGCCCTGCACCATGAAGCCGGGAATCACGCGATGGAACACGGTGTTGTTGTAGTGGCCCTTGTGTACGTAGTCGAGGAAGTTCGCGACCGTGTTGGGTGCCTTGGCCTGATCGAGTTCCAGGGTGATGACGCCATAGCTGGCGATATGCAGTTCGACTTGGGGGTTGCTCATGATTTATTTGACCAGGGTTGCAGAGTTGATGATGACGGGTGTCTTGGGCACGTCACTCGGGAACGGGCCGCCGGGGCCGGTGGGCATGGCCTTGATCTTGTTGATCACGTCCATGCCGCTCACGACCTTGCCGAACACCGCGTAGCCGGGCGACTGCGCCGACGCGTCCAGAAACGCATTGTCGTGCACGTTGATGAAGAATTGCGCCGTGGCGGAATTCGGGGCGCTGGTGCGTGCCATCGCAATGGTGCCGACGACGTTGCCGGGGCCGCCGCGCGCGAGTGCATCGGCTCCCTCGTTCACGATGGGCGGCCGCGTGGGCCTTTCGGCGTAGTGAATGTCGTAGCCGCCGCCCTGGATCATGAAGTTGCTGATGACCCGGTGAAAGATGGTGCCGTCGTACTGCTTGTCCTTCACATACTGCAGGAAGTTGGCGACGGTCTTCGGGGCCTTGTCGGGATACAGCTCGACCACGAAGTTGCCCGCGCTGGTGTCGAACTGGACCTTGGGGTCGCTGGCGGCGCGCGCCGGCGCCAGCATCTGGCCGGCCAGCAGACCGGCGACGACCGCCGCCATCATGGCGCGCCGTGTCACCGGGACTCCGGAAAAATTCATGTCATCACTCCTTCAGGGTTTCGGGTTGCTGCCGGCCTTGGCCGACGCCGGCGCCAGGGCAGTCGCGGCGGTCGTCGATGCCGCCGCACCCGAACCTTTGGCAGCGGGCGGGAACATCCGGCGAATCAGCGCCAGCTTGGGCTCGACGCTGGCCCGGGTCGCGGCGTCGAGCTGCACCGCCTTGTCATAGGACTGGGCCGCCAGCCGCGCATACACGTCGCCCAGGTTTTCATACGCGATCGCATAGTGCGGGTTCGTGCGCACCGCCATCTCGAGCGCGGTGCGCGCCTGGTCGAACTGGCTGCGGGCTGCGTACAGCACCGCCAGATTGTTGTAAGGCTCGGGCAACTCCGGGTAGTCCTGCGTGAGCTGCGTGAAAACGGCCATGGCCTGGTCCGTCTTGCCCGAGTCGGTCAGGATCACGCCCTTGATGAAGCGCATCTGCGGATCGCGCGGATTGGTCGCCAGATAGGCGTCGGCCTTGGCCAGCGCCTCGGTCAGCTGGCCCGCGCGCGCGAGCTGGCTGACGCTGGCGTAGTCGTCCGCGTAAGCGGCCGGCGCGAGCAGGACGGCCGCCAGCGCCACAAGGCGAACGGCCCGTGACAATGCGGAGGAGATTTGCTTCATGGAGCCTCTGTGGCGGTGTGCGGTGACGAGCCCGGACCGGGGCTATATACTGCGCAGGATTGTATCTGAGGGGTTCGCTCTGACACCCCGGATACCGCCGAAAAATAACCACAACCGGCCGGAAACACCAGAGCGAAAGTTCGCCGCCGTTTCCAGACCCGTCCGAGATTTCATGAGTTTGCGCATCTACAACACGCTGTCGCGTGCCCTGGAGGGATTTGTACCGCTGCAGCCTGGCCACGTGCGCATGTACGTGTGCGGCATGACGGTGTACGACCTGTGCCACCTGGGCCACGCGCGCTCCATGGTGGCGTTCGACGTGGTGCAGCGCTGGCTGAAGGCCAGCGGCCTGCGCGTGACATACGTGCGCAACGTGACCGATATCGACGACAAGATCATCAAACGTGCGCTGGAGAACGGCGAGACCATTCGTTCGCTGACCGACCGCATGGTGGTCGCGCTGCACCAGGACGCCGATGCACTCGGCATCGAACGCCCGACGCACGAACCGCGTGCGACCGACTATGTGCCGCAGATGCTGTCGATGATTACGACACTCGAGCGAAAGTCGCTGGCCTATCGCGCACCGAATGGCGACGTGAACTATGGGGTGCGCAAGTTCCCGGGCTATGGAAAGCTGTCCGGCAAATCGCTCGACGAACTGCGCGCCGGCGAGCGCGTGGCGGTGCCAGACGGCAAGGACGATCCGCTGGATTTTGTTTTGTGGAAAGGTGCCAAGCCGTCCGAGCCGCAAGACGCACAATGGCCCAGCGGCTATGGACCGGGCCGGCCCGGCTGGCACATCGAATGCTCGGCCATGGCCTGCGCGCTGCTGGGAGAAAGCTTCGACATTCATGGCGGCGGCGCCGACCTGCAGTTCCCGCACCACGAGAACGAGATTGCGCAGAGCGAAGGCGCCACCGGCCAGCCGCTGGCGCGCGTGTGGATGCACAACGGTTTCGTGACGCGCGACAACGAGAAGATGTCCAAGAGCCTGGGCAACTTCTTCACGATCCGCGACATCCTGGCGAAATACGACGCCGAGACCGTGCGCTTCTTCATTTTGCGGGCCCACTACCGCAGTGCGCTCAATTACAGCGATGCCCATCTGGATGACGCGCGCGGTGCCCTCAAGCGTCTTTACACGGCGCTGGATCTGGTGACTCCGGCCACGCAGGCCGTGGACTGGGCGAATCCGTTCGCAGCACGCTTCAAGGCCGCGATGGACGAAGACTTCGGCACGCCCGAGGCGGTGGCCGTGCTGTTTGAACTGGCGGGCGAGGTGAACCGGACTCGCTCGACGGAGTCGGCGGGCTTGCTCAAGGCGTTGGGGGGCATGCTGGGCCTGTTGCAGGAAAACCCGCGCGCATTCCTTCAAGGGCGTTTCATGAACGCCGCGCTGGCGTCATCGACGCCCGATCGACTCGCTTCGACCGAGGCCGCGAATCAAGGTGCCGAAGACATAGAGCGGCGGATTGCGGAGCGGGCTGCGGCGAAGGCAGCGAAGAATTTCGCCGAAGCCGACCGCATCCGCGCCGCGCTGCTGGCGCAGGGCATCGTGCTCAAGGATTCCCCCGCGGGCACCACCTGGGAGGCTGCGTCATGACGGGGTTGCGCATGTTTTTGTGCTTTGGCCGAATGGGGTTCTATCATGCGTGCTACTAAAAAGATAGTTACCAGTATTTTGCCCGAAGTGCTGATGCCGCCCTACTGGGACGACGCCTGCAAGCACCTGACCAAAAAGGACCGGGTCATGAAGCGGCTCATCCCGCGCTTTGGCGACGCCTGTCTGCAGTCGCGCGGCGATCCGTTCATCACGCTGGCGCGCTCCATCGTGGGCCAGCAGATTTCGGTCCGGGCCGCGCAGACGGTGTGGGATCGATTCGCCCAGTTGCCGCGCAGAATGACCCCGGCGAACGTGCTCAAGCTCAAGGTGGACGACATGCGCGCCGCGGGCCTGTCGGCGCGCAAGGTCGAATACCTGGTGGACCTGGCGTTGCATTTCGACGCGGGCGTGGTGCATGCCGAGGCCTGGAACGATTGGGAGGACGAGGCGGTCGTCGCCGAACTGGTGGCGATCCGCGGGATCGGCCGCTGGACCGCCGAGATGTTTCTGATCTTTCACCTGATGCGCCCGAACGTTCTGCCGCTGGACGACATCGGCCTGATGCAGGGCATCAGCCGGAATTATTTTTCGGGCGAATCGGTCAGCCGCAGCGATGTGCGCGAGGTGGCCGCCGCGTGGGCGCCTTATTGCAGCGTGGCAACTTGGTATATTTGGCGCTCACTCGATCCGCTACCCGTTGAATATTAGGCCGTGGAATAGTAAAACGGCATTGCAGCGGACAACCAGGAGATCAGTCGTTGGGTAAAAAGACATTTCTCGACTTCGAGCACCCGATTGCGGAACTCGAAACAAAAATCGAAGAGCTGCGCTACGTGCAGACCGAAAGCGCGGTCGATATCTCCGAAGAGATCGACCAGCTCAGCAAGAAGAGCCAGCAGCTCACGAAAGACATCTACTCAGACCTCACGCCGTGGCAGATCACCAAGATTGCACGGCATCCCGAGCGGCCCTACACGCTGGACTATGTGCGCGAGATCTTCACCGATTTCGTGGAACTGCACGGCGACCGCCACTTTGCCGACGACCTGTCCATCGTGGGCGGCCTGGCGCGCTTCAACGGCACGGCCTGCATGGTGCTGGGCCAGCAAAAGGGGCGCGACACCAAGGAGCGCACCGCGCGCAATTTCGGCATGACGCGGCCCGAGGGCTATCGCAAGGCGCTGCGTCTGATGCAGACCGCCGAAAAGTTCAAGCTGCCGGTGTTCACCTTCGTGGATACGCCCGGCGCCTTTCCCGGCATCGATGCCGAGGAGCGCGGCCAGTCCGAAGCGATCGGCCGCAACATCTTCGAGATGGCGCGGCTCGAAGTGCCGATCATCACCACCATCATCGGCGAGGGCGGCTCCGGCGGCGCACTGGCCATTTCCGTGGCGGACCAGCTGGTGATGCTGCAATACGCGATCTATTCGGTGATCAGTCCCGAGGGCTGCGCCTCCATTCTCTGGAAGAGTTCGGACCAGGCTCAGGTGGCGGCCGACGCGCTGGGCATCACGGCGCACCGCCTCAAGGCGCTGGGGCTGATCGACAAGATCGTGAACGAGCCGGTCGGGGGCGCGCACCGCGATCCGCGCCAGATGGCCGCCTTCCTCAAGCGCGCGCTGAACGACGCGTTCCGCCAGGTGAGCGACCTCAAGGTGAAGGACTTGCTGGACCGGCGCTACGAGCGGCTGCAAAGCTATGGGCGCTACACCGACACCAAGGCCGACAGCAAATAGCCGGGGCGGGGCGTGACGCCCGATGAGCACCCGGTTCGCCAACGCCATCGGCGCCTTTGCGCCCGGCCTGCCGCTGGGCGTCGCCTACAGCGGTGGCGCCGACTCCACCGCGCTGCTGCTGGCCTGCGCCCTGAAGTGGCCAGGCCAGGTGCGGGCGGTGCATGTGCATCACGGCCTGCAGCCGGCAGCGGACGATTTCGAGCGGCACTGCGTTGAGTTCTGCGCGCGGATCAGCGTGCCGCTCGTGGTGCGGCGCGTGGACGCGCGCCCTGCCCGGGGCGAAAGCCCGGAAGACGTCGCCCGCACTGCGCGTTATGAAGCATTTAAGGCTGTTGCCCTGGAAGAATGGGAGCAGTTTGCTATTAATAATATAGCAATCGCGCAACATGCCGACGACCAGGTTGAAACCCTGCTGCTGGCGCTCACGCGTGGCGCGGGCCTGCCGGGCCTGTCCGCCATGCCCGCGCGCCGGGTTCGTGATGGCGTCATCTACCACCGGCCCCTGCTCGGCGTGCCCGCCAGCGAGATTCACGCGTGGTTGCGCGAGCGCGGCGCGGCGTACATCGACGACCCGAGCAACGCGAATGAGCGGTTCACACGCAACCGGATCCGGGCCCGGCTGCTGCCGGTGCTGGAGGCCGCCTTCCCGCAGTTCCGCGAAACCTTCGCGCGCAGTGCCGCGCACGCTGCGCAGGCGCAGCAGTTGTTGCAGGAGATTGCGCTGCAGGACCTGCTCGCGGTCGGCACGCCGCCGGCAATTTCCGGACTGCGGGCACTGTCCCGACCGCGCCAGGCGAACCTGCTTCGATACTGGCTGATGGCGCACCACAAGGTGGCACCCAGCAGCGCCCAACTCCACGAATTGCTGGACCAGATCGAGGCCTGCAGCACGCGCGGGCACCACATCCACCTCAAGGTGGCCACAGGGTTCGTGCGGCGCGAGGGAGGGCGGCTCGATTGGTACAATCCCTAGGTTTTGCTCCGAAAAACTCCAATGGCATTGATCGTTCACAAATACGGCGGCACGTCAATGGGCTCGACCGAGCGCATCCGCAACGTCGCCAAACGCGTGGCCAAGTGGGCGCGCGCCGGCCATCAAATGGTCGTGGTGCCCAGCGCGATGAGCGGCGAGACGAATCGCCTGCTCGGACTGGCCCGGGAGCTGGCGCCAGCCAGGCCCGGCGACGCCTATGGCCGCGAACTCGACATGCTGGCCGCCACCGGCGAGCAGGCGTCCAGCGCACTGCTCGCCATTGCGCTGCAGACCGAGGGCGTGGAGTCGGTCAGCTATGCGGGCTGGCAGGTGCCGATCCGCACCGACAGCGCCTACACCAAGGCGCGCATCGAATCGATCGATGACACGCGCGTGCGCGCCGACCTGGACGCGGGCAGGGTGGTCATCGTGACAGGCTTTCAGGGCATCGACGACCAGGGCCACATCACCACGCTGGGCCGGGGCGGATCTGATACTTCGGCCGTGGCCGTGGCTGCCGCCATGAAAGCCGCCGAGTGCCTGATCTACACCGACGTGGACGGCGTGTACACCACCGACCCGCGCGTGGTGCCCGAGGCGCGTCGCTTGCAGACCGTGAGCTTCGAGGAAATGCTGGAAATGGCGAGCCTAGGCTCCAAGGTACTGCAAATTCGCTCGGTGGAATTTGCCGGAAAGTACCGGGTGCCGCTGCGCGTGCTCTCCAGCTTCACGCCGTGGGACATCGAGATCCACGAAGAGGCCCGCTCCGGCACCCTGATCACCTTTGAGGAAGACGAACATATGGAACAAGCCATCGTGTCCGGCATCGCTTTCAGCCGCGACGAAGCCAAGATCTCCGTGCTGGGCGTGCCCGACAAGCCCGGCATTGCCTACCAGATTCTGGGCGCCGTGGCGGACGCCAATATCGAGGTCGATGTCATCATCCAGAACATCAGCAAGGACGGCAAGACCGACTTCAGCTTCACCGTGAATCGAGGCGACTACGCCAAGACCATTGACCTGCTCAAGGACAAGGTGCTGCCCGCGCTGGGCGCACAGCAGGTCGAGGGGGACTCGAAAATCTGCAAGGTGTCGATCGTCGGCATCGGCATGCGCAGCCATGTGGGCATCGCCAGCCAGATGTTCCGTTGCCTGGCCGAGGAAGGCATCAATATCCAGATGATTTCCACCTCCGAGATCAAAACCTCGGTGGTGATCGACGAGAAGTACATGGAACTGGCCGTGCGCGCGCTGCACAAGACCTTTGATCTGGATCAGTCCGGCAACGGGAAAGTCGCGCAATCATGAGATAATTTGGAGACTGGAAACGTGACCGAGTGGCCGAAGGTGCTCCCCTGCTAAGGGAGTATGGGGTGTAGAGCCTCATCGAGGGTTCGAATCCCTCCGTTTCCGCCAGGATGAAAAGCCACCTTCGGGTGGCTTTTCCGCTTTATCTCTGATTACAGACAGAATCCAGTTCTGACCCTTGATCCATCAATGCAGTTTGCTACCAAAAATATAGCAACTGTAAGGTTGACCTGCCTCATCGCGGGGCCAGCCGGATCGCGCCGTCGAGCCGGATCACCTCGCCGTTGAGCATGTCGTTCTCGAAGATATGGCGCACCAGTTTGGCGTAGTCCTGCGGCGTGCCCAGCCGGCTGGGGAACGGCACGCTGGCGGCCAGCGAGTCCTGCACTTCCTGGGGCATGCCGAACAGCATGGGCGTGCCGAACAGGCCCGGCGCGATCGTCATGTTGCGGATGCCGTTGCGCGCGAGATCCCGCGCGATCGGTAGCGTCATGCCGACGACGCCGCCCTTGGACGCACTGTACGCGGCCTGGCCGATCTGCCCGTCGTAGGCGGCGACCGACGCGGTCGAGATCAGCACGCCACGCTCGCCGGTGGACTCGGGCTGGTTCTTGCACATGGCCTCGGCCGCGAGGCGGATCATGTTGAAGCTGCCGACCAGGTTCACCATGACGGTGCGGCTGAACACGCTCAGCGCGTGTGCGCCGTTCTTGCCCACGGTCTTCTCGGCCGGCGCGATGCCCGCGCAGTTCACCAGGCCCATCAGCTTGCCCATGGAAACCGCCTTGGCCACGGCGACCTGGCCGTCGGCCTCGCTGCTGACGTCGCAGCGCGCGAAGGCGCCGCCGATTTCCTTGGCGATCGCGTCGCCCCGGTCTGCCTGCATGTCGGCAATCACGACCGTGCCGCCCTGCGAGGCCAGCATGCGCGCCGTGCCTTCGCCCAGACCCGATGCGCCGCCGGTGACGATGAATACCTTGCCCTTGATTTCCATGGCGAACCCCTCCGAACGGATGATTGAAGTTGACGCCGATTATCACCGGGGGCGGCTTCGCGCGGCACTGGCGCCTCCACTAAGATCGGACCCCATGCAGTTTCTTCCAACTTCGCAGCGTCCCGGCGCGGCGTGGCCCTGGCGGGGGCTCGCCGCTGCGTGCGCGGTGGCTGGCCTCCTGTTGGCCGGTTGCGCGACCCGGCCACCCGCCGCCGTGCCCGCACCGCCGGCGCCGACCATCCATCCCGTTCCCGCGCCGCAGGCCGTGCCGTCCACCATTGCGCCACAGCCGACAGTGGCTATGCGCCCGCCGCGCATCGGCCTGGTGCTGGGCGGCGGGGCGGCGCGCGGCTTTGCCCATGTGGGCGTGATCCAGGTACTGGAGGAGGCGGGCATCAAGCCGGATCTGGTCGTGGGCACATCGGCCGGCAGCCTGGTGGCGGCGCTGTACGCCAGTGGCAAGACGGGGGCGCAATTGCAGCAGATCGCGATGTCGATGCAAGAGGCCACCTTCACCGACTGGATGCTGCCGCTGTTTGGCCGCGGCATGCTGCGCGGCGACGGTCTGGAGCGCTACGTAAACCGGCAGGTGGGCGGGCGGCTGATCGAGGACATGCCGCTGCGTCTGGGCATCGTGGCCACCGACCTGCACAGCGGGCAGGGCGTGCTGTTCCAGCGCGGCGACACCGGCAAGGCGGTGCGTGCCTCCAGCGCGGTCCCCGCGATCTTCGAACCGGTGCGGATCGCCGGCCACGATTACGTGGATGGCGGCCTGGTAGCGCCCGTGCCGGTGGACTATGCGCGCCAGATGGGCGCCGAGCTGGTGATTGCGGTGGATATATCCAGCCCGCCCGAGGCCAACCCCACCGACGATACGCTGCAGATCCTGCTGCAAACCTTTGCCATCATGAGCAAGAGCATCAACCGCTACGAGTTGCGCGATGCCGATCTGGTGGTGCGTCCGGACCTGAACGGCGTGACCAGTGCGGACTTCGCCGCGCGCCGCCGCGCCATCGATGCGGGCCGGGTTGCGATGCAGCGCTTGCTGCCGCGCCTGCGGCAACTGATCAAGGACGACGCGAAACCCGTCAAGCCATGAAAAAAGGCCCCGTCTTGCGACGGGGCCTGAACGGATCCCTGAGCCCGAAGGCGTCGAAAAGATCCGAGGAGACAATCGTTACGGATTAGCGCTTGCGGGCGCCAGCGGCCACGCTCGCGGTCGCCTGCTTGGTCGCGCCGGCGGCGGTGGCGGCCATGGTGTTCAGGTTGGCTTCGGCCATCTCGGTGGCTTGCTTCACGGCCTTTTGCACGGACTCATAGGCGTCACTGGCAGCAGCCACGGCGCTCTTGATCACGGCCACGGCGGTTTCGGAGCCGGCGGGAGCGTTCTTGGAGGCGCTGTCCACCAGGTTCGCGAATTTCTTTTGCACATCGGCGGCCTGGGCTTCGAAGGCCTTGCTGAATTCGGCGCCCGTGCCTTGCGCGATGTCATAGAGATGGCGGCTGTAGGCGGCGGTCTTCTCGGCCAGGGGCTGCAGCAGGCCGGCTTGCAGGGCCAGCAGTTCTTGCGCGTCTTTCACGCTCAGGGCGGCCTGGGTGTGGTCAGCGGCTTCGGCCAGGGCAGCCTTGGAAGCGGTCACGTTCAGCGCAACCAGTTTCTCCACGCCTTCAAAGGCTTTGGTGGTCAGACCAAACAGGGTTTCAACGTTGGCTTTGTGGGCGGCCAGGACTTGTTCAGCGGTCAACATGGGAAATCTCCGTTCAATGAAAAGATGGAAGGTCGGGTCAGTATCTGCGCTGAACCCGGCTGGATCTCCGTGTTATGTTGCAGTGCAGCATGGGTTGAATTATAGGGTTATCCCGAATCATTGCAAGCGCTTTTTGTTGCGATGCAGCATATTAGGGATGACTTCCTAGAACCTGGCTGAGGTCCGGTCGCCGGCGGCGGCGTCGGGTGGGCACGATGAATGCCTTCGTCGGCGAGGCTGGCAGAATGTGCCGCCATGAACATGTCGCAGGAAACCACGCCCGAGTCGCTGAATGCGTACCGGGTGTTTCGCACCATCGCTACGCGCTGGATGGACAACGACGTCTACGGGCATGTGAACAATGTCGTGTATTACAGCTGGTTCGACACCGCGGTGAACGGCTACCTGATCGAGCAGGGCGTGCTGGATATTCACCGGGGCGACACCATCGGGCTGGTGGTGCAGACGCACTGCAATTACTTCTCGCCGATCGCCTTTCCGCAAACGGTGCGCGCGGGTGTGCGGGTGGCGCATCTGGGGCGATCGAGCGTGCGCTACGAGATTGGCCTGTTTGCGGACGCTGCACCCGTCACCGCCGCCAAGGGGCATTTCGTACACGTGTATGTGGACCGGCAGACCCGCCGGCCGGTGTCGCTGCCCGCGCCCCTGAGCGCTGTTCTGGAAAAACTCAAGTGAATTCCTCTCCTGAATCTGCACGCCCGGCCATACCCGCCAGGGCCGTGGACGAGGCCATCGAGAGCCGCATGTCGATACGTGCCTTCACATCGCAGCCCGTGCCGCGCGAGACGATCGCGCAGTTGCTGGAGGTGGCGGCGCGCGCGCCCTCAGGCACGAATACCCAGCCCTGGAAGGTCTATGTACTGCAGGGGGCCAGTCGGGACGCGCTGGCCGACAAGGTCTGCGCCGCGCACGACGCCATCCGCGCGAATCCCGCGCTGGGCGCCGAGTACCGCGAGGAATACGACTACTACCCCGAGAAATGGGTCAGCCCCTACATCGACCGGCGGCGCGAAAACGGCTGGGGCCTGTACGGCCTGCTGGGCATCGCCAGGGGCGAGAAGGACAAGATGCATGCCCAGCACCAGCGCAACTTCCGCTTCTTCGATGCGCCGATCGGCCTGATGTTCACGCTGGACCGGGTGATGGGGCGGGGCAGCCTGCTGGACTACGGTGCCTTCCTGCAGAACATCATGGTCGCCGCGCGCGGCCACGGCCTGCATACCTGTCCGCAGGCCGCGTGGAATGGTTTCGCCAAAATCGTCTTGCCGCATATCGGTGCCGGGCCGGATGAAATGCTGGTGTGCGGCATGTCGCTGGGCTGGGCCGACCCCACGGCCCTCGTGAACAGCTACCGCACGCCGCGCGTGGCGGCCGCCGGGTTCACTACCTGGCTGGAGTGACCTCCAGCGGGGGCCAGCGGGCGATCCCCTACACTTTGAGGCATCGTCGGCCGATCGGGCAATGCGCGGCCCGAGTCCCCCATGATCATTACCAGCCTCCTCGACACCGACCTGTACAAGTTCACCATGATGCAGGTCGTGCTGCATCAGTTTCCAGGTGCGCAGGTGGAATACCGGTTCAAGTGCCGCAATCCCGGCATGAACCTGGCGCCCCATGTGAGCGAAATTCGGGAGGAAATCCGCGCGCTGTGCCGGCTGCGGTTCCAGGACGCGGAGCTTGCCTACCTGCGCGCGATGCGCTTCATCAAGAGCGACTTCGTGGATTTTCTCGGACTGTTCCAGCTCAATGAGAAATACATTACCGTGACGGCCCTGCAGGGCGGGAATATCGACATCACGATCCAGGGGCCGTGGCTGCACACCATCCTGTTCGAGGTGCCGGTGCTGGCCATCGTCAACGAGGTGTATTTCCGCAACACGCAAAAGGCGCCGGACTACACCGAAGGCCGCGGGCGGCTCGAGGCCAAGATGGACTTGCTGCAGGCGCCGGGCCTGGGGGAACTCAAGATTGCCGACTACGGCACGCGCCGGCGCTTTTGCAACACCTGGCACGAAGAGGTGCTGCGCCGCTTGATGAGCCGTCTGGGGACCGGCACGGGTGGCCAGCTTGCGGGCACCAGCAATGTGCTGTACGCGATGAAACTGGGCATGACCCCGCTGGGCACCGTGGCGCATGAATACCTGCAGGCCTGCCAGGCCCTGGGCCCGCGCCTGCGCGACAGCCAGGTGTTTGGGCTGGAACGCTGGGCCAAGGAGTATCGCGGCGACCTCGGTATCGCGCTGTCCGATGTGTATGGCTTTGACGCTTTTCTGCGCGACTTCGACATGTATTTTTGCAAGCTGTTCGATGGCGCGCGCCACGACAGCGGCGACCCCTTCGCCTGGGGCGAGCGGCTGATCGGGCACTACAAAAAGAACCGTGTCGACCCGCTCACCAAGACGCTGATTTTTAGCGACAGTCTGACCGTGCCGCGTACCATCGAGCTGTACCAGCAGTTCCAGGGGCGCTGCCAGCTGGCCTTCGGCATCGGCACGAATCTGACCAATGACCTGGGCTACGAGCCGCTGCAGATCGTCATCAAGATGGTGCGCTGCAACGGCCAGCCGGTGGCCAAGCTGTCGGATACACCGTCCAAGAACATGTGCGACGACGAGAAATACCTGGCCTACCTGCGCCAGGTGTTCGAGATCAAGGCGGGCGACTGAGCCGTGATGCCCGATGGCAGTCAGCTGTCCGCCGCCTGGGGCATCCCGTTTGCGGGCATCCTGCTGTCGATTGCGCTTTGTCCCCTGCTGACACCGGTGTTCTGGCACCATCACTTTGGCAAGATTGCCGCCGCCTGGTCGCTCGCGTTCCTGCTGCCGTTCGCGGTAATTTATGGCGCTACCGCCGCCGGCGCCAGCCTGGTTCATGCGCTGGTGGCCGAATACATTCCGTTCATCATCTTGCTGACTGCGCTGTTCACGGTGGCGGGCGGCATCTTCATTCGCGGCAACCTGCATGGCAGCCCGGGGCTGAATACGGCGATTCTGGCCATCGGCGCGGTGCTGGCCAGCTTCATGGGCACCACCGGTGCCTCCATGCTGCTGATCCGCCCGCTGATCCGCGCCAATGACAACCGTGCCCGCACCGCGCACATCGTGGTGTTCTTCATCTTCATCGTGTCCAACGCAGGGGGGGCACTCACCCCGCTGGGAGATCCGCCGCTGTTCCTGGGCTTCCTCAAGGGGGTGGACTTTTTCTGGACGGTGCGCCACCTGTTTCCCCTGACCCTGTTCCTGGTGTCGGCTTTGCTGGTCATTTTTATGGTGCTGGATCGCTGGCACTACCGCCGCGAAGGCGTGCTGTCCATCGATCCCACGCCCGATACCCGGCGCGTCGGCTTCGATGGCGCCATCAACTTCTGGCTGCTCGGCGTGGTGGTTGCGCTGGTCCTGATGAGCGGCTTGTGGCGGCCAGAGGTTGTGTTCAACCTGTATGGAACACCGGTCGAACTGCCAGGATTGCTGCGCGACGCGGGCCTGGTGCTGGTGACATTCGTCTCATGGCGCGCCACACCGGCGGGAGTGCATGCCGACAATCAGTTTTCCTGGCAACCCATGATCGAGGTAGCCAAGTTGTTCGCCGGCATCTTTTTGACCATCATTCCGGTGATCGCCATGCTGCGCGCGGGCGCAGGGGGTCCGTTCGGCGCCCTGGTCGCCGCGGTCACGCGGCCCGACGGGCAGCCCGACCCCGCCATGTACTTCTGGACCTCGGGCCTGCTCAGCTCGTTTCTGGACAACGCACCCACCTACCTGGTGTTTTTCAACACGGCGGGAGGGGACCCGCGCCTGCTGATGACCGGCATGGCCACCACGCTCGCTGCCATCTCCGTCGGCTCGGTCTTTATGGGCGCCAACAGCTACATTGGCAACGCGCCGAATATGATGGTGAAAGCGATCGCCCAGCAGCGCGGTGTCAGGATGCCCGGCTTCTTTGGCTATATGGGCTGGTCCATCGTGGTGTTGACTCCGTTGTTCGTTGTCACGACTCTTTTCTGGTTCCGTTAACCATTTCATCCCAGCCTCATGAACAAGCCAAAAATCCTTGTAGCCCGTGCCGTCTTTCCCGAAACCCTGGCGCGCTTGCAGCAGCACTTCGATGTCGAGGCGAACCAGGCCGACGAGCCCTGGTCCGCCGCCCGGTTGACTGACAAGCTGAAGGGCAAAGTGGGTGCGCTGACCACCGGCAGCGACCGCATCGATGACACGGTGCTCGCGGCCTGCCCAAGCCTCAGGATCTGCGCCAACATGGCCGTGGGCTACAACAATTTCGATATCAATGCCATGACCGCACGCGGCGTGCTGGCGACGAATGCGCCCGATGTGCTGACCGAGACCACTGCGGACTTCGGCTTCGCGCTGCTGATGGCGACCGCGCGGCGCATGACCGAGAGCGAGCATTTCCTGCGCGCGGGCCATTGGACCACGTGGCGCTACGACATGTTTGCCGGGGTGGACGTGCACGGCACCACGCTGGGCATTCTGGGCATGGGCCGGATCGGGCAGGGCATCGCGAAGCGCGGCGCGCATGGCTTTGGCATGAAGGTGATCTATCACAACCGCTCCCGGCTGGAGCCCGCGCTGGAGGCCGAATGCGCCGCCCGTTATGTCGGCAAGGAAGAACTGTTGCGCCATGCCGATCACCTGGTGTTGGTGTTGCCGTACTCCGCGGCCTCGCATCATTCCATCGGCGCGGCCGAGCTGGCCCGGATGAAGCCCACCGCCACGCTGATCAATATCGCGCGCGGGGGCATTGTGGACGACGCGGCGCTGGCGCTGGCCCTGCGCGAGCGGCGCATTGCCGCGGCCGGCCTGGACGTGTTCGAAGGCGAGCCGCGCGTGCACCCCGACCTGCTGACGGTTCCCAACGTGGTGCTGACCCCGCACATTGCCAGCGCCACGATACCGACGCGCCTGGCCATGGCGAATCTCGCGGCCGACAACCTGATTGGCTTTCTCACACAAAAAAAGCCGCTGACCCCTTTGAATATTGAAGTTTTAGCTACCAAATAAATAGCAAATGACTGATTTCGCATCCTGGACCGTGGTCGCGCTGGGCGTTGTCAACGTGCTGCTGTTGCTGTGGCTGCTGTTGCGTCCGGCGTCGGAAACAGCTCGGCAAAAGTTGATGACCGAGCTGGGTACGCTGGCGGCAGCCGGCGAGCGCCTGGAGCGCGAACTGCGCGGCGAGGTGCAGGCCAGCGCGCGCGATACGCGCAGTGAATTGACGCAAGGCCTGTCCCTGTTTCAGCAAGCGCTGCAGGCGGCCACACAGTCGCTCGCGCGGCAGGCCCAGTCCGGCAGCGACGGCGTCGCAGCCTCGCTGGCCCAGGCTCGCGAGGCGCAGGCCGGCGGGCTGCTGCAGGCCCGTGAAGCGCAGGACATGGCGCTCAAGCGTTTTGCCGATGGCCTGAACGAGCAGCTGCGGCAACTGGCCGAAGGCAACGAGCGCCGCCTCGTTGAAGTCCGTCAGATGGTGGAGCAGCGGCTGACCGCGATGCAGGAGGGGAACGAGAAAAAGCTCGACCAGATGCGCGCCACTGTCGACGAAAAGCTGCAGAGCACGCTGGAGGCGCGGCTTGGCGAGAGCTTCAAGCAGGTGGCTGACCGGCTCGAGCAGGTGCACCGGGGTCTGGGCGAAATGCAGACGCTGGCGCAGGGCGTGGGCGACCTCAAGCACCTGCTGACCAACGTCAAGACGCGCGGCATTTTTGGCGAGGCGCAGCTGGCCTCGCTCTTGGAGCAGGTGTTCGTGCCCGACCAGTACGCGGCGCAGGTCGTGACGCGCCCAGGCAGCAAGAACCCGGTGGACTTTGCCATCCGGCTGCCGGGCCGCTCGGGCGACGGGACGCCGCTGTGGCTGCCGATCGACGCGAAGTTTCCGAACGAGGATTACGAGCGGCTGCTCGACGCGCAGCAGCGCGCCGATATGGCAGGCGCCGAGGCGGCCGGCAAGGCGCTGGAGCAGCGCATCCGGCTCGAGGCCAGGTCGATTGCCGAGAAATACGTCGAGCCGCCGCACACCACCGATTTCGCGATCATGTTCCTGCCGAGCGAAGGGCTCTATGCCGAGGTGCTGCGCCGCCCCGGCCTGATGACCGCCTTGCAGCGCGAAAGCCGGATCACGCTGGCCGGACCGACGACGCTGCTGGCGATGCTGAGCAGCCTGCAGATGGGCTTTCGCACGCTGGCGCTGGAGAAGCGCTCCAGTGAGGTGTGGCAGGTGCTGGGCGCGGTCAAGACCGAATTCGGCAAGTTCGGCGAGGTGCTGGCCAGGGTCAAATCGCAGACCGAGACGGTGCTCAACACCCTGAGCAGCGCCGAGCAACGCAGCCGCGTCATGGGCAAGGCGCTGCGCAATGTGGAGGCGTTGCCGCAAGCCGAAGCCGCCAGGTTGATCGCGCTGGATGCGTCGGACGACGCGGTACCCGGCGAGTGAAGGGTGTCGCGGCGCGGGCTCACAGCTTGTAGAACGCGCGGATCGTGTCCCAGGCGTCTTGCGGCTCGTCCACGTACTTGAACAGTTCCAGGTCCGCCGCTGCGATCGTGCCTTCTTCCACCAGCATCTCGAAGTTGCACAGGCGCTTCCAGTAGTCGGAGCCGAACAGGATGATCGGCACCGGCTTGGCCTTGTGCGTCTGCACCAGCGTGATGACCTCGAACAGCTCGTCCATCGTGCCGAAGCCGCCGGGAAACGCCACCAGTGCCTTGGCGCGCATCATGAAATGCATCTTGCGCAGCGCGAAGTAGTGGAACTTGAAGCTCAGCGACGGTGTCACGTAGGGGTTGGCGGCCTGTTCGTGCGGCAGCACGATGTTCAGGCCCACGCTGCGCGCCCCCATCTCGTGCGCGCCGCGATTCGCCGCCTCCATGATGCCCGGGCCGCCGCCGGTGCAGATGAACAGGCGTTCCTCGCGCGGACGCTGCGCGCCGTAGCCCGCGACGAGCCGCGCGAACAGCCGGGCCTGCTCGTAATAGTGGGAATTGCGCAACTGCCGCTCGGCCACGGCGATGGCGCCGGGATCGCCGCCGTCCTGCGCCTGCGCCAGCGCAGTCTGCGCGGCCTGCGGCTCCACGACGCGGGCACTGCCATACACCACGACCGTGTTCTCGACGCCTTGCGCCTGTTGTTCCAGATCGGGCTTGAGCATTTCGAGCTGGAACCGGATGCCGCGGGTTTCGCGGCGCAGCAGGAACTCGGGATCCGCGAAGGCGAGCCGCGTGGCATCGGCGTCCAGCGGGGTACCGTTGTCGGCGAGGGCTTGCAGTTCGGCCCAGGCGTCGGCCAGGCGGCGTTCGGCCAGGTTTTGTGGGTTTTCCGTGTTATCCATGAATGCGATTGTCGGTGACCGGCCGGGACGTTGCTGCGGACGGTTCGGAAAAACAAAAAGGCTCCTGGTGGAGCCTTTGGGTCGCTGCGCGGCAGGTCGGTCTGGTCAGACGCGCTTGCGGTATTCCCCGGTGCGGGTGTCGATTTCGATGCGGTCGCCCTGGGCCACGAAAATCGGCACGCCGATCTCGAAGCCGGTGGCGATCTTGGCAGGCTTGAGCACCTTGCCGGACGTGTCGCCCTTCACGGCGGGTTCGGTCCAGGTAATTTCGCGCTCGACGCTGGTGGGCAGCTCGACCGAGATGGCCTTGCCTTCGTAGAACACCACTTCCAGCGGCATACCATCTTCCAGGTAGTTCAGCGTGTCACCCATGTTCTCGGCTTCCACTTCGTACTGGTTGAACTCTTCGTCCATGCAGACATACATGGGCTCGGCGAAGTAGGAGTAGGTGCAGTCCTTTTTGTCCAGGATGACCTGGTCCATCTTGTCGTCGGCCTTGAACACGACTTCGGTGTTGAAGTTGGCGATCAGGCTCTTGAGTTTCATGCGCACAGTGGCCGAATTGCGGCCGCCGCGGCTGTACTCGGTCTTGAGCACGACCATCGGGTCTTTGCCGTGCATGATGACGTTGCCGGCGCGGATTTCTTGAGCGATTTTCATAGGGTCTTGAGAGGAGGTCTTGGAAACGTATCGGGGAGAGGGGCTGCGCTGGCAGCGGGAAGCATCTGGCGCCGAACCGGCACGTCGATTCCACGAAACCCGTTATTTTAACGGTTTTCCCGCGCGAATTTCAGCAGTTGATGCGTCAGATCATCCTGCGCCAGCAGTCGCGCGCGGGCCGTCGCCACGGTGGCGCACCAGGCGGCGATGTCAATCGCCGGCAGGGCCGTGGCGCTGGTGCCGTTCCAGACCTGATGGAATTGCCGCAGTGACGCAGGCGCCTGCAGCCAATCCAGAAATGCGTCGAGTTTGCGGTGATGCGCCGCGTCGTCCTGCGGATAGATCTGCCAGATGAAGGCTTGGCCAGCCCACAGCGCACGCACCAGCGAGTCTTCGCCGCGCACGAAATTGAGGTCGCAGGCCCACAGCAGATGGTCGAAATCAATCTGGCTCAATTCGGGTAAATATGAAATAGATAGCAGACTATTCTTTTCCCACAAGGGATGGCGCCTATTTTTATGCTCAATGAGCGCGCGCGTGGCGGCCGCCGCGCGCCCTGTGGTCACGAGCAGCCGCGTGGGCTGCCCGGCGCTTGCCAATTGGTCGAGCAGACCGTCCAGCGCGGCCGGCTCGTAGCAGAACAGGGATGCCAGGCGTTCGCCGCCCGGCGCGACGCCCAGCCGTGCCCGCCATGCCGCGCGATCGAAGGCCGATCGCCGCGCCCCCAGATCAGGCTCGCGCAGCAGGCCGCCGGTGCGGGGCGTGAAGCCGGGGTAGAAAAAGTGCCGGACCAGGCCCTTTCCCGGTCCGTACAACACTGGTGACGGCAGGCCATGGCTGCGCTCCACATAGCGCTCGGCGGACAGGTATTCGAGGTTGATCCATACGGGGTTTGCGCCTGTGACCCTTGCCCGATCTGCAATGCCAGCTATGAATTCAGGATCAATGCCGCAACCGAAAGCTTCCACCAGCACGTCGCTGGCCGGCCGCCCGGTGGTGCGCGGCGCCGGCGCCCAGGGCAGCACCGTCACGCCCGGGCAGCCGGCCGGTGCCATCCAGGCCAGCGCGCGCGTGTCGTCCACCCATAGCCGCACCTGTTCGCCGCGCGCTGCGAGGTCGGCGGCGAGGCGCCAGCACACGCCGACGTCGCCGAAATTGTCGATGACCTTGCAGAAGATGTCCCACAGCATGGTGCGATTGTGTACCGCCCTGCCGCCAACCCTGACGCCGGGTCGGGCCGGGCGCAGGCGCGACAATACGCCGGTATGTCAGGCCTGCATTCCGAACAACTGCTGAGCGAGGTCGCGGCGCTGCCCGCGCTGCCGGGCGTGTACCGCTACTTTGACGCCGACGACCAGTTGCTTTACGTGGGCAAGGCGATCAATCTGAAGCGGCGCGTTTCCAGCTATTTCCAAAAGGATCACGGCGGCACGCGCATCGGCCACATGGTGAGCAAAATCGTGCGCATGGAGACCACGGTGGTGCGCTCCGAGGCCGAGGCGCTGCTGCTGGAAAACAACCTGATCAAGACGCTGGACCCCAAGTACAACATCCTGTTTCGGGACGACAAGAGTTATCCGTATCTGAAGATGACCGGCCATCACGGCAAGGTTCCGGCCGGGGCGCCGGCATCGGTCCGTTTTCCGCGCATCGCCTACTACAGGGGCGCGGTCGACAAGAAGAACCGCTACTTCGGCCCGTTTCCGAACGGCTGGGCGGTCAAGGAGGCGATCCTGCTGCTGCAAAAGGTGTTCCGGTTGCGCACCTGCGAAGACACGGTGTTCAGCAACCGCACCCGGCCCTGTCTGCTGTACCAGATCAAGCGGTGCTCTGGCCCCTGCGTCAATCACATCTCGGCAGACGCCTATGCGCAGGATGTGCAGGACGCCGAAAAATTCCTGCGCGGCGAGACCCAACAGGTGCTGGACGCGCTGCAGGCGCGCATGATGGCGCATGCCGACAAGCTGGAGTTCGAGCAGGCGGCCGAACTGCGCAACCAGATGTCGGCACTGTCGGCCGTGCTGCACCAGCAGGCGGTGGACAACGTGTCGGACAAGGACGTGGACGTTCTGGCGGTGCAGGTGCAGGGCGGCCGCGCCTGTGTGAATCTGGCGATGGTGCGCGGCGGGCGGCATTTGGGGGACCGGCCCTATTTTCCGGCGCAGGTGGAAGACGCCACCAGTGTTTATCAAGCGGATCTGCAGGAGGGCGCCGATGAAGGGCTGGATGGCGCTGCGGCGCCAGCCGCGCTGTCGGTCGAAGCCCAGGTGCTGCAGGCGTTCATCGCGCAGCACTACATCGACGTGCCGGTGCCGCCCGTGCTGATCACCAGCGAGCCGGTCAGCCCGGCGTTGATCGATGCGTTGTCGCTGCAGACCGGGGTGCGCATCAGTGCCGTGCACCAGCCGCGCGAGCAACGTCGTATCTGGCTCGAGATGGCGCAGAAGGACGCCGGGATCGCGCTGGCGCGGCTGCTGGCGCAGGAGGGTTCGCAGCAGGCGCGCACCCGCGCGCTGGTCGATGCGCTGGGCCTGGTGCCGGACCGGCTCGATGCCTTTCGCATCGAATGCTTCGACATTTCCCACACTGCCGGAGAGGCCACGCAGGGCTCCTGCGTCGTGTTTCAGGGCCACAAGATGCAAAGCGGCGAGTACCGCCGCTATTCCATCGACGGCATCACGCCGGGCGACGACTACGCGGCCATGCGCCAGGTGCTGAGCCGGCGTTACGGCAAGATGGTGGAGGCCATCCGCCAGGCCGAGAACGCGGATCCGGCCACCTCCGAATCCTCTCACGTGCGCCTGCCCGACCTGGTGCTGGTGGATGGCGGCAAGGGACAGGTCAGCATGGCGCGCGAGGTGTTTGCCGAACTGGGCATCGACCTCGGCCTGATTGTCGGCGTGGAAAAGGGAGAGGGCCGCAAGGTCGGCCTGGAGGAACTGGTGTTCGCCGACGGCCGCCCCAAGGTCTACCTGGGCAAGGATTCCGCCGCCCTGATGTTGGTGGCGCAGATTCGTGATGAGGCGCACCGCTTTGCGATTACCGGCATGCGCGCCCAACGCGCCCGGGTGCGCGTGGGTGGGAGCAAGCTTGAAGAAATTCCCGGCATCGGCCCAAAGCGCCGAGCCCGGCTGCTGCAGCGCTTTGGCGGGGTTCGGGGTGTGGCCTCCGCGAGCGCGCAGGACATTGCCACGGTCGAGGGCATCTCGAAGGAGCTGGCCGCGGAAATCTACCGGGCGCTGCGATGAGTTCCGCAGCCCGGTCCGTCAGCAGGCCTGTCCCTCGAATAGCGCCGGCCATGACACAATCACCCTCATGTTCCTGACCATTCCGACCATCATGACCTGGGCGCGCATCGTCGCGATCCCGCTGATTGTCGGAGTCTTCTACCTGCCCATCAGCGAGCCCAGCCGCAATCTGATCGCCACGGTGATGTTCGTGCTATTCGCGGCCACCGACTGGCTGGACGGCTTCCTGGCGCGCAAGCTGAACCAGACCTCCGCGTTCGGCGCCTTCCTCGACCCGGTGGCCGACAAGTTCCTGGTTTCCGCCTGCGTGCTGGTGCTGGTGTACCTGCAGCGCGTGGACGTGTTCGTGGCGCTGATCATCATCGGGCGCGAGATCGCGATTTCGGCGCTGCGCGAATGGATGGCGCATATCGGCGCCTCCAAGAGCGTGGCGGTGCACATGATCGGCAAGCTCAAGACGGTGGCGCAGATGATCGCCATTCCGTTCCTGCTGTTTGGCGGGCGCCTGTTCGGGCGCATCGACACGCATTTGTGGGGCACCTGGCTGATCTGGATCGCGGCCATCCTGACCGTCTGGTCCATGGTTTATTACCTGCAAAAAGCGCTGCCGGAGATCCGCGCGCGCGTGAAGTGACCTTGCCGTCATGACGTCGGTGCCCCGCGACGACGCCTTCACGCGGGCCATGCCTGCCGTGTTTGTCGTGATCTGGAGCACCGGCTTCATCGTGGCGCGCTACGGCATGCCGTATGCCCCGCCGATGAAGTTCCTGGCGCTGCGCTATGCGCTGTCGATCCTGTGTTTTCTGCCCTGGATCGTGCTGGCGCGGGTGGCCTGGCCGAAAACGTACGCGCAGTGGCTGCACCTGGCCGTCACCGGCATGTTGATGAATGGCGGCTACCTGGGCGGTGTTTGGGCCGCCATCAAGGCCGGCATGGGCTCGGGCCTGTCGTCCCTGATCGTGGGCTTGCAGCCGGTACTGACTGCCGTCTGGCTCTCGGGCACGGGCGGTCAGGTGACGCGCCGCCAGTGGGCCGGCCTGACGCTGGGCTTTGCGGGGCTGGCGCTGGTCGTGTGGCGCAAATTGGGGCAGGGCGGTGAGGCTGACTGGATGAACCTCTCGCTGGCCTGCATGGCGCTGTTCAGCATCACGGCCGGCACGCTGTACCAGAAGCGGTTTGTGGCCCCCTGCGATGTTCGCTCGGCCAATGCGGTGCTGCTGGGCGCAGCCTTGCTGGTGACGCTGCCATTTGCGCTGCTGGAGCATGAGCCCCTGCACTGGAATGCCGAACTGGCCGGCGCGATGGCCTGGTCGGTGCTGGCGCTGACATTGGGCGGCAGCTCGTTGCTGTATATGCTGATCCAGCGTGGCGCGGTGGCGGCGGTCACCAGCCTGATGTATCTGGTGCCTCCCGCCACGGCACTGATGGCGTGGCTGCTGTTTGCCGAGCCCATCACCGTGGTAACGCTGAGCGGCACCGCCATCACCGCGCTGGGCGTGAGCCTCGTGGTGCGGCCCGCGAAATTGCCGGCCTGATTTTCCAGGTTTTGTCGCGAAGGCGCACCACGAGAACGTTGATCAGGCGCCTGGTGACGACCGATGGGGCAACGCCCATGGCGCCGGCGGCATCGACCAGGCTCTGCTGCTCGCAGATCGCCCAGCATCAGGCGCAAATCACGGCGCTCCATCAAATTCTTTTTTTTGAAAACCATCGATTCGCGGACTTTTGCTTGATGAATGCTGCGCGGCAACGCAGAATCGAGACTGTGCCAGGCCAGTTTTCCCCTTTCGATGTCGAGCGCTGCGGCGTGCGGCTGCACGGTCAGGCGGGTGGGCAGGGCGCGCCCTTGCTGCTGCTACACGGCCACCCGCAAACCCATGTCATGTGGCACCGTGTCGCGCCGGTGCTGGCGCAATGCTTCACCCTGGTCATGATGGACCTGCGCGGTTATGGCGATTCGGGCCGCCCGGTGTCGAACACCGACCATGGGCCGTACGCCAGACGCGAGATGGCGCTCGATGCGATGGCTGTCATGCAGCGCCATGGATTCGACCGCTTTCAGGTGCTGGCGCACGATCGCGGCGCGCGCGTGGCGCACCGGCTCGCGGCGGATCACCCGAAGGCGGTGGAGCGATTGATGCTGCTGGATGTCGCGCCCACGCTGGCGATGTATGACCGCACCTCGGAGGCATTTGCGCGCGCTTACTGGCACTGGTTCTTCCTGATCCAGCCGCCGCCGCTGCCCGAGGCCTTGATCGAATCCGATCCGGTACGCTATCTGCACAGCGTGATGGGTGGGCGTTATGCCGGTTTGGCCGCGTTTGCGCCCCGGGCGCTGGCCGAATACGAACGCTGCGTGCAGATTGCCGGCACGGCCCACAGCATTTGCGAGGACTACCGGGCGTCGGCCACGATTGACCTGGTGCACGATCGCGCCGACGTGGCAGCACGCCGCAAGCTGGCGCAGCCGCTGCATGTGTTGTGGGGCGAGCATGGCGCGGTGGGGCGCTGTTTCGATGTGATGGCGCTGTGGCGCGAGCGCGCGCGGCAGGTATCAGGCCGCTCCCTGCCGTGCGGGCACTATATTGCCGAGGAAGCGCCCCAGAGGTTGCTGGACGAAGTTTTCCAATTTTTCAGGAGTTGACGCAATGAGCAAGAATCGGATCGCCGTGATCGCCGGCGATGGCATTGGCAAGGAAGTGATGCCCGAGGGCATCCGCGTGATGGATGCGGCCGCGCGCAAGTTCGGCATCGACCTGCAGTTCGATCATTTCGATTTTTCGAGCTGGGACTACTTTGAGCGCCACGGCAAGATGCTGCCGGACGACTGGAAGGACCGGATCGGCGGCCACGACGCGATCTACTTCGGGGCGGTGGGCTGGCCCGAGAAGATTGCCGACCATGTGTCGCTGTGGGGCTCGCTGCTGCTGTTTCGCCGCGAGTTCGACCAGTACATCAACCTGCGTCCGGCGCGCCTGATGCCGGGCGTGATCGCGCCCGTGGTGCGGCGCGATGGCAGCCGGCGCGAGGCCGGTGAAATCGACATGGTGATCGTGCGTGAAAACACCGAGGGCGAGTATTCCAGCATTGGCGGGCGCATGTATCCCGGAACCGAACGCGAGATCGTGATGCAGGAGACGGTGATGTCGCGCGTTGGTGTCGATCGCGCGTTGAAATTCGCTTTCGAGCTGGCGCAGTCGCGTCCGAAAAAACATCTGACCAGCGCGACGAAGTCGAACGGGATCGCCATCACCATGCCGTATTGGGATGAACGCGTGGCCGAGATGGCGAAGGCCTATCCGGATGTTCGCGTGGACCGGTTCCACATCGACATCCTCACGGCGCATTTCGTCCAGCGCCCGGATTTCTTCGATGTCGTGGTGGCGAGCAACCTGTTTGGCGACATCCTGAGCGATCTCGGGCCGGCCTGCACCGGCACGATCGGCATTGCACCGAGCGCCAACCTGAATCCCGACAGGAAATATCCGTCGCTGTTCGAGCCCGTGCATGGCTCGGCGCCCGATATTGCCGGCAAGAACCTCGCGAATCCGGTTGGCCAGATCTGGTGCGGTGCCCTGATGCTGGACTTTCTGGGCTACCGACAGGCGCACGATTCGGTGCTGGCTGCCATTGAAAAGGTGCTGGAGCCCAATAGCGGCGCACCGCGCACACGGGACCTCGGCGGCACGGCGGGCACCGCTGACATGGGCAAGGCGATTGCTCACGCGCTGTAGGTCCGGGCCGGATGCGTGAACCTGGAAAAGTTGCAACTGGCGCGGACGACCTGCCGCGCGCGCCACCAGAGGCCCGCATAAACGGTCTAAAATCACTGTCTGTGCCGTTGTAATGCTGCAGCCGTATTGACACCATGGCAGTCCATGGCTCTAATCTGACGCAGCAGCGGGCGCTGCCACCGAAGCTCCCTGTAGGTCCGAGAGAATCAACAGATCGAAACCTCGGGCCGTGGGAGTTTTTTGAAACACATCCAGATCAACTTTTCTGAACGAGGGGTCCCTTGTGAACAAGACAGAACTTATCGAGCACATCGCAAAGCATGCAGACATCTCCAAGGCCGCGGCCACCCGCGCCCTGGAATCCACCATCGGTGCCGTCAAGACGACCCTGAAGAAAGGCGGCTCGGTGTCGCTCGTGGGTTTTGGCACGTTTGCGGTGGGTAAACGCGCTGCGCGCAGCGGGCGCAACCCGCGCACCGGCGCTGCGATTAAAATCAAGGCAGCCAAGGTGCCAAAGTTCCGTCCCGGCAAGGCATTGAAAGATGCGTTGAACTAGGCAAACCGTTGAGGTGGGGTGCTTAGCTCAGCTGGTAGAGCGGCGCCCTTACAAGGCGTAGGTCGGCGGTTCGAACCCGTCAGCACCCACCACCGATGCAAAGGCGAACGATGTGTTCGCCTTTTCTTTTGTTGTCATTGAAAGTACGAGCATGTTTGAAGCCAT
>SCRU01000169.1 GCA_004323695.1 Burkholderiaceae bacterium | reverse complement strand
CATCCCACCACTGGTGGCTCTTGGCCAGCGCGTCGATCAGGCCCGGGTCCATGCCGAGCGCCTTGCCCACGTCGCGGATCGCGCTGCGTGGCCGATAGGTCACCACGGCGGCGGTCAGTGCCGCCCGCTCGCGCCCGTATTTCGTGTAGAGATACTGGATCACCTCCTCGCGGCGCTGGTGCTCGAAGTCCACGTCGATGTCGGGCGGCTCGTTGCGCTCTCTAGAGATGAAGCGCTCGAACAGCACGCTCATGCGCGCCGGATCGACCTCGGTGATGCCCAGGCAGTAGCAGACCGCGGAATTGGCGGCCGAGCCGCGGCCCTGGCACAGGATCTGGCGGCTACGCGCAAAGCGCACGATGTCGTAGACGGTGAGGAAATACTTCTCGTAGCCCAGCTCGGCGATCAGCGCCAGCTCGTGCTCGACCTGCTGCTGCACCGAGGCCGGAATGCCCTGCGGGTAGCGCACGCCGGCGCCCTCGTAGGTGCAGCGACGCAGGTAGCTCGCGGGGCTGTCACCTAGCGGCACCACCTCCTGCGGGTATTCGTATTGGAGCTCATTCAGGCTGAAAGTGCACAGGTCGGCGATGCGCACCGACTCGGCCAGCCAGTCGGCCGGGTAGATCGTTGCGAGCCGCACGCGGGGCCGCAGGTGCGCCTCGGCATTGGGCTGCAGCTCGAAGCCGCACTCGGCCACGGGCCGGCCCACGCGCACAGCCGTGATGACATCCTGCAACGGCTTGCGCGAGCGCACATGCATGTGCACATTGCCGGCGGCGACCAGCGGCACGCCGGTCATGCGAGCGACCTCGGCGAGCTTGTGACACCACAAATCATCGTCCAGCCGGTGCAGCAGCTCGACCGCGAGCCAGCAGCGCTGCGGGAATTGCGCGCGCAGCCACAGCGCCGCGCCATGGATGGCTTCCATCGAGGCGCCGTGCGTCAGCGGGTCGTCGACCTCGCGGCGGGGCACCAGCAGGGCCAGCACGTCGGGCAGATCGATCCATTGGTCCTGCCAGTCGTCCACGCTCAGGCGGTAGTCCCCCTTGGCGCTATCGGCGCGGGCGCGCGTGATCAGCTCGCACAGCTGGCCATAGCCCGCGCGGTTGCGCGCCAGCAGCACCAGGGTGAAGTAGCCCGCGCTGGAGTTCGGTGTCTGCACCTTCAGCTCGGTGCCCAGCAGCAGCTTGAGGCCCTGCTTCCTGGCCTCCATGTGGGCACGCACCACGCCCGCCATGGAGCACTCATCGGTGATGGCCAGCGCTGCATAGCCCAGCGCCTGCGCGCGCTCGACCAGTTCCTCGGGGTGCGAGGCACCGCGCTGAAAACTGAAGTTCGAGAGGCAGTGCAACTCGGCATAGGCCGGCAATGGGGATGACGCAGGTTCCATGACGGGCCTCAGCCATACACACCGTGCAGATACCAGGCCAGGTCATCGGCCGCGCGTTGGCGGTAAATCCACAACAGGCCCGCCAGCGTGCTCTCGGCAATGAAGTAGTCGCGCAGGGTCAGGTCTTCATCCCCGTCGCCGGCATCCTCGGCCTTGCCCCACCAGCCGGCCTCCAGTCGTTCGGGGCCGGCCAACAGCACCAGCGGTCCCTGGTAGATCGGGCGGTCGCGGACCACGGCGAGCCGGATCGGCTGGCGCAAAATCCAGGGCGGGTGCGAGGCGACCAGACCCGGCATGTGAGGCGGCTTGCGCGCCATGGCCGACTTGCCGCTGAATGTTGGTGAAGCTGGCTTCCAGACCTGCATGCGCTGCGGCCGGTGATCCGCCATGGCCTCGGCGCAGACCACGCGCTCGGGGCCAAGTCGGGCCGACAGCCGCTCAATCAATTGCTGCAGCGACTCGCCCGTGACCTGGTCCTCGACCAGCAGGCTGCCGGACACCGTGGCCAGGGGCTCGACCCCGCTCGCCTCCAGCCGGATCGCCACCACCGGCGCCGCCAGCACGGTGCGCCCCAAGTGTTCGGATACCAGCCGCGCCAGATGTTGCGTGTCGCGCGTGGCCTCGGCCGTGCGGACCTCGATGGAACCCTGGGGGGCTTCGCCGCGGCGGTGCAGATCGTGCTCCCAGTGCAGCACCAGGGCCGTGACGCCGCACTGGCGCGCCTGCAGCCAGTTCTTGAGTTGCAGCAGGAGACGGTGGGCGCCGAACATCAAGCCTTCGGCGACCTCGATGCGTCCCAGGAACTCCAGCCGCACGCTGAACTGTTCGGGCAACTCGATCCAGGGGTAGGTCTCGGCCTTGAGGCCGTAGGCCCGGTCCAGCGCTTCGAGCAGGCCGGCGCCGAAGCGTCGCGACAGGCCACCCCGTGGCAGCCGGCGCACCTGGCCCAGGCGCTGGCAGCCGAGCCGCTCCAGCGTGGGCGCATGCGCCGCCACCGCAGCCAGGGTATCGAGCGCCAGCGCATCGAGCGTGGGAATCAGGCTGCGGGTGCCGCAGCTGGCGGTGCGAACCTCCGCGCCCGGGTCGGGTTCCTGGCCGGGTCCAATCGCGTGCAGCAGGGCCAGCGCCGCGAGAGCGGTTGGCGCCACCGTGAGACCCGTCACACCCTGCTCGGCGCATTCGCCCCGCACACGGTTCAGCAGCGCGCGCGCACCCCCGAACAGGCGCACACTGGTCTGCACCTCCAGCAGCACCGCCTGCTCCAGCTCACAGACCCGGGGACTGAATTGCAGGGCCCACCAGCCGAGGGCCTGCAACGCAGAGGGGGTCAAAGCGGCTTCAAGCGAGGGCGGGCTGTCGGCCGGATTCAACGGGGCGGTGTCGCCCGACGGGGCGAGTGCTATCCACAGCATGGTCTGTTACCACAATGGGGCGGGTGTGCGGACCTGGAACCGACATCACCGACGTAACCGACTGACTGGCACGCAGGGCCACCACGGCGGGGAGTTCGGCGTGCAACTGCAAGGGCGTCTCCAGCGCCGGGCCGCGGCGCTTGAGGAGGGCCACCTCCAGTCCATGACGCACCCCGTCAGCGCGTGCAGCGCGCAGGCTCAGGCGCAAGGGCGCGGGCGAGGATTCATGCTGCGCCGCCAGCGGGCGCAGTGCAAACACCAGCGGCTGACTCCTGGCCGAGTTGCTGGCCTGGCTCGCCAGTTGCAGGCGGCGCAGCTGCTCGGGCCGGGCCTGCGGCAGCCAGACCAGCAGCGCCGCGAGTTCACGGCAGCGCAGCACCTGCTCGGCCACCCACAAGCGCTCGGCCGGCGTGCGGGCCTCGACCAGCAGCAGACGGGCGGCCGGAATGCCCAGGCTGGCGAGCGCGGGCAGATTCGGCAGATGCGGGCTGCCGATCAGCACCAGGGGGCCGCTCGTCACGGCGCGGCGCAGGGCCGGCAGCAACAGCCGCCACTCATGCAGTCCGGGCTGGGCCTGCAGGATCTCGATGAGGCTGCCGTGCGGCCAGCCGGCACCGGGCAACTCCTGGTCGAGCACCGGGTGGCCGGTGCTGCAGGTGCGCAGTTCGGTCGCGGCGAGTTCACTGGCGCGCCAGACACCGGACAGAAAGGATTCGGACGGCGCAGCCATGGCACTTCATTCCCGTGGTGGGCTTAACGCCAGGCGGCCCGCGCGCGATCGCGCACCTGGACAGTGACCCCACCCGGGCTCGCCGAACGCGGCCCCTCGCTTGTGGCCAGCGGCCAGACGCAGGTTTCAAACTGCGCCGCGATGGCGTCCGGAATGAAGCGCGTGCGCGAAGCGTAGATGTGCCGGTCGCCCATGGCCGACTGCTGCGTCACGTAGAACTTGTGCGGCACCAGCAGCTGCAGATGCTCCCTGGCGCGGGTCATGGCGACATACAGCAGGCGGCGCTCCTCCTCGATCTCGGGCGCGCTGCCGGTGGCCAGATCCGAGGGCATGCAGCCGTCCACCACGTTGAGCACATGCACCGAGGTCCACTCCTGGCCCTTGGCCGAGTGGATGGTGGACAGGATCAGGTAGTCCTCGTCCAGATGCGGCGGGCCCGACTGGTCGCTGGTGGCCTCGGGCGGATCGAGCGTGAGTTCGGTCAGGAAGCGCTCGCGCGATGCGTAGCCGGCCGCCATGCGCTCCAGCTGTTCAAGGTCGCCCTTGCGGGTTTGGGCATCATCGTGGATGCGCTCCATCTGCGGCAGATACCAGCGCCGGGCCAGATCCATGTCGGCCGGCCAGTCCAGTTGCGGATGACGCAGCGCGCGATACAGCTGCACAAACGCCTGCCACTCGCCAGCCGCACTGCTTGGGGGCTGGAACGCTTCAAGCGCGGCCAACGGCTCGGGCGCTTCCGACATGACATCGAGCAGGCGTGTCGCGGTGGCCGGCCCGACACCCGCGATCAGCTGCACCA
>SCRU01000168.1 GCA_004323695.1 Burkholderiaceae bacterium | reverse complement strand
CGTCATGGAATGGTTGTTCTGGCAAGTGGGGGGCCTTGGGCCCATGGCTGGGCAGAACCATCATTTCGGTGTCTACGCCCCGGAAAAGCTGCCCTACGCGATCAATCGGTACGTCAATGAAACCAACCGACTCTACGGGGTACTCGATCGCAGGCTTGCCGGGCGCGCATTTATTGCAGGAGAGGACTACTCGATCGCCGATATGGCCGCCTATCCCTGGATCGTTCCGTGGAAGCGGCAGCAACAGAAGCTGGAGGAATTTGCGAATCTGAGCCGCTGGTTCGAAGCCGTGCACGAGCGGCCGGCCACTGTACGTGCCTATGCCAAGGGGGAGCCATTCTCATCACGGCCAGCCGTCACCGAGGAAGGAAAGAAGATTCTCTTTGGGCAAACGGCTCAATCCAACTTGCCGCGCTAGAGAAGGTCTGCGCGTCGCCGCAGCCTGACCGGAGTGCTTCCTGAACGACATCATCAAGAAAGCGAATTCCCCATGACCCACAACAAAACAGCCACCAGCGCCTACGTGTTTGATGCGTATGGGACCCTGTTCGACGTGCATTCGGCCGTTGCAGCGCACTCGAACCGGATCGGACGCGACGCCGAGGCGATGTCCGAGCTCTGGCGCGCACGACAGGTCGAATACTCCTGGACTTATAGCCTGATGGGGCGCGCCCCGGATTTCTGGGTGTTGACCCAGCAGTCGCTCGACTACGCGATGGCGCGCTTCGGGATCCAGGACGATGGACTGCGAACCGACCTTCTCACTTCATATCTGAAGCTGGGCGCCTATCCGGAGGTCCCTGGCGTCTTGCGACGGTTGAAGGAAGCTGGCAAGCAAGTGGTCATACTTTCCAACGGGACTCAAGCGATGGTTCAGAGCGCGGTACAGGCCGCTGGACTGGCCAATCATGTAGATAAGGTTCTGTCTGTGGATCCAGCTGGCATTTTTAAACCCAGCCCACGCGTGTATCAACTTGTCCTTGACAGTTTGGGAGTGTCCGCTGAGCAGGTGAGCTTTCAGTCGTCGAACGCCTGGGATGCCGCCGGCGCAGGGTCCTTCGGCTTTCGAGTGGTGTGGGTCAATCGTCGCCATTTGCCGCCTGAATATCCGTTTGAGTTTCCCAGCGTAGAGATCGACACGCTTGATGCGCTCCTGCAAGCCTGACATGGCGGACTCACTCACGGGGATGCGGGGTTGCCGCACCAATCTGCCGGGCAGTACCGAGCTCGCCAATACGAGCAGGATTTCACGCTTTGCCGCAAAAAATTCAGCGGAGGCAGGCATTTGCTTGCGAAGCAGCGGGGAGCCGTTTATTGTCTCGCCGCTATGAAATCATCTGGACACAGCCACGCCAAATTTCACGTGCATGACCTGGTCACGGCCATTGCCCGAAACCAGAACTATGATGCCCTGCCGCTGGCGTTGAGTGCGACCGAGTGGGGGCCGCTGGGCGGCTGCCTGCAACCTTTTGCGCTTGCGCAGGGCCAGGTGCTGATCGAACAGGGCGCGATGGACCGCACGCTGTACTTCGTCGAATCCGGCACGCTGAGCGTGCACCGCGCGGACGACGACGGCCGCATGAGCCTGGCGCTGGTCGGCGCCGGTTCCGTGGTCGGCGAAGGCGCGTTTTTCTCCACCCTGTCTCGCAAGGCCAGTGCCATCGGCTCCAGTCCTTGCCGGCTGTGGTCCCTCACCGTGGCCCGTTTTTTGGAGTTGGCGAATCGCCAGCCCGCGCTGGCGCTGCGTATTGCGTTGGCGCTGGGCACAGTCCTGGCCAAACGGGCAGAAAATTCGCCACGCCGCGTCGCGGTAGTTTGAGGGGCGACTACCCATTCGCGCTCAAAAATCCTCGGTCGTCACCACGAGTCGCTCATCAGGGGATCTGGCGCGGTAGACTCTCTCGGCAACCGGCGCGATCTTGTCGAAGTTCGCCAGCAGCACGTCCACGGCTGTCTCGCGCGTGGCGCCGAAATGATCCGCAAGCGTCTCCCAACTGATCCAGCAGATCACGGGATGGCCATCGGCTTTGATGGAAAACTCGACAGCCCGGTTATCGAATACCCAATGCGCCCTTGGCATATTCATCACCTTCGCCAGTTACCACCCAAAGTATGCGCTCTTCGAGGCAGGTTTGGGTAGCCCCCGGGGTCAACCGCCCCGACGACCCCGTTACTGCGCTGGCGGGGTGCCCGCCCTACCTAAATCCCGTAGACCGACAGCCTTGGCGGGCCATGCGCTGCAAGCCACCGCCGACGCCTATCCACAAAAAAGTCACCATGCCCGCCGACACCGCCCTTTTGCCCGACATTGTCGAGAACCTGCCGGAGATGCTGGCCCTGCGCCACCGCATCCACTCGCACCCGGAACTGGCCTACGAGGAATTCGCCACCAGCGATCTCGTCACGGAAAAGCTGCAGGAGTGGGGTTACGCCATCCACCGCGGTCTGGGCGGCACGGGCGTGGTCGCCACATTGATGAAAGGCACGGGCGGCAAGGCGATCGGTGTGCGCGCGGACATGGACGCGCTGCCGATCCACGAGACAACCGGCCTGCCCTATGCCAGCACCCTCGCCGGCAAGATGCACGCGTGCGGCCATGACGGCCATACCACCACGCTGCTGGCGGCGGCGCGCCACCTGGCGCACCAAGGCAACTTCAACGGCACCGTGCATTTGATCTTCCAGCCGGCCGAGGAAGGCCAGGCCGGCGCGCGCAAGATGCTCGAAGACGGCCTGTTCGAAAAATTTCCCTGCGACGCCGTGTTCGCATACCACAACATGCCGGGCTTTCCGGTGGGCAAGTTCGGCTTCCTGGAAGGCAACTTCATGGCGTCTTCCGACACCGTGATCGTGACGGTGAATGGGCGGGGCGGCCATGGTTCGGCGCCGCACATGTCGATCGACGCGGTGCTCGTGGCGTCCTATATCGTCATTGCGCTGCAGAGCATCGTCTCGCGCAACGTCGACCCGCGCCAGATGGCGGTCATCAGCGTCGGCGCCATCCACGGCGGCAATGCGCCGAATGTGATTGCGGACACCGCCGAGATGCGCCTGACCGTGCGCGCCTACAGCCCCGAGGTTCGCGCCCAGTTGCGCAAGCGCATCACCGCGCTGGTGCACTCCCAGGCACAGACCCTGGGCGCCAGCGCCGAAATCGACTATCAGTGGCGTTACCCGGCGCTGCAGAACGACCCGGCGATGACCGCATTCGCGCGCCAGGTCGCGATCGACCACTTCGGCGAGGCATCGCTGATTCCCGACATGCAGCCGCTGACCGGCAGCGAAGACTTTTCCTTCCTGCTGGAGAAAAAGCCGGGCTGCTACTTCACGATCGGCAACGGGGATGGCGAAGGCGGCTGCATGGTGCACAACCCCGGCTACGACTTCAACGACGCCATCCTGCCGATCGGGGCCAGCTACTGGGTCCGGTTGATCGAGCGCTTTCTGGCCTGAGCCGCTCGGGGGCCTTGCGCCCGGCGAAGTCCGGGAACGTGGCGCGGCGGTGCTCCATCCAATCTAAGATGACACACATCCAGTCCTGGCCGTCCCCCGCGCCCGTCACGAGACCCGTCGCCGAGTTGGCGGCACTGCCCGACGTTGATCTTGCTGCGCAGGCCGCGAAAGGCGACGAGCGCGCCTTCGAATGCATCATGCACCGCCACAACCAGTTGCTGTTTCGCACCGCCCGCAGCATTCTGAAAAGCGACCCGGAAGCCGAGGAGGCGCTGCAGGAGGTCTATTTGCGCGCCTGGCGTGCGCTGGCGACATTCCGGGCCGACGCCAAACTCTCGACCTGGCTGGTGCGCATTGTCATCAACGAAGCGCTGGGACGGTTGCGCCGCCGCGGCGCACAGGTCATTCCCCTGGACAGCGCCATGGACTCAACCGAACCGGACATACAGGCGGCGCTGCAGGACGACCCGGACCATCGCCCCGAGCGCGCGGCCATGCGCGCTGAAATGCGCCGGTTGATCGAGGCTCGCATCGACCTGCTGCCGGAGATGTTCCGCAGCGTATTCATGTTGCGCGCGGTCGAGGAAATGAGCGTCGAGGACGTGGCGTTGGCGCTGGATATTCCGCAAGCCACGGTGCGCACCAGGTTCTTCCGCGCACGCAGTCAGCTGCGTGAAGGTTTGTCGCGCGACGTCGATCTGGCCGTCAACGACGCGTTCTCGTTCGACGGTGTGCGCTGCGACCGCATCGTTGCCGGCGTGCTGGCCAGATTGGCCAGCGAGCGCCTTTCTTCCTCCGCAAGACCGGAGTAATGCGGCGCCGTTGCTCCGCAGCAGGAACGTGGCGGCAAGCAGACCCATCCAATGGACAGAAGCAGCCCGAATGCGCGGGGACTCTCTAAATATCCAGACCATAGAGGAATTTGCCATGTCATTTTTTCAAATGCCCACCCCCGTTGCCGCAAGGCGCGTGTTTTTGGGCCGTTCCGGCGGCCTCGTTCTTTCCGGAGCCGCAGTCGCCCTGCTCGCGGGCAAGGATGCGCTCGCTGCACAGCACGGCAGCAAGACCGGCGACATCCAGATTCTCAATACCGCGCTCGGCGCCGAACTGGAGGCCATTGCCGCCTACCAGGTAGGCGCCGAGAGCAAGCTGCTCGACAAGCCGGTGCTCGACCTCGCGCTGACGTTTCAGGGCCAGCATAAGGAGCATGCGGACCTGCTCGCCAAGACGGTTCTGAAATTGGGGGGAAAGGCGGCCGCGGCAAAGAGCGACTACCACTTTCCGGTCGACCAGCTCAAGACGCAGGCCGACGTGCTCAAGTTCGCGGCCCAACTGGAACAGGGCGCCGTCAGCGCCTACCTGGGTGCGGTCCCGCTCTTTGGCAACCGCGACCTGGCCAAGGCAGCGGCGAGCATCCTGGGCGACGAGGCCATGCACTGGGCCGTGCTGCGCCAGGCGCTGGGGATGCCGCCCGTTCCGACCGCCTTCATGTCATGAAGGCGCGCGGCCTGATGCTGGCCGGCGCCATCGCATTCAGCGCCGCTGCCTGCGTGCAGGCGGCGCCGAATGTGCAGCACGGCGAGCAAGTCTATGTACGCTGCATGGCGTGCCACGCGCTGGCATACAACCGGGTTGGGCCGCACCATTGCGGCCTGTTCGGCCGACTCGCCGGCAGCGTGCCGGGTTTTGACTATTCGCTGGCCATGAAGAAGTCGAAGATCGTCTGGAACGAGAAGACGCTCGACCTGTTCCTGAAAAATCCACAGAAGATGGTGCCCGGCACCGCGATGACTTACGCCGGCGTACCCGACCCGACGGACCGGGCCGACCTGATCGCTTACCTGAAACAGGCCACAAATCCCGACTCGCCGCAGTGCCGCAAGTAGGAAGGGGTCGCCGGCTACAGCCCCAGATACGCCTGTCGCACCCGGTCGTCGTGCAGCAGCTCGTCGCCCGAACCAGTCATCACAACGCGGCCGTTCTCGAGCACGTACGCGCGCCTGGAGATCCGCAGCGACACCGCGACGTTCTGCTCGACCAGCAGCACCGTCAGTCCCTTCGCGTTGAGTGCGCGGATGATGCGGAACACCTCCTGCACGATCGCTGGCGCGAGGCCGAGCGACGGCTCATCGAACATGATGAGATCGGGCTGGCCCATCAGACAGCGGCCGATCGCGAGCATCTGCTGTTCGCCGCCGGACATGGTGCCGGCCAGTTGCCCGCGCCGTTCCGCGAGGCGCGGGAACAGTTCGTACACCTCGGCAATGGTCCGCCTGGCCAGCGTGCGTGCACGCGGCAGCATGGCGCCCATCTCGAGGTTCTCTGCGACGGTGAGCGTCGGGAAAACCTGCCGGCCCTCGGCGACCTGGCCGACCCCGAGGTTGCAGACCCGGTGCGATTCGAGCCCTGCAATTTCGTGACCTGCGAAGCGGATTTGCCCCGAGCGTGGCTTCTCGATACCGGCGATGGTGCGGATCAGCGATGACTTGCCGGCCCCGTTCGCGCCGACGATCGCGACAATCTCGCCGCGCGGCACATCGAGCGAGACTTGATCGAGCGCCTGCGCGTCTCCGTAATACAGGTCGAGCGCGCGCACCGACAGTAACGGATCGATGCTCCCCTTGGTCGATTCAGCGCGCACCGAAGTCATCGCGTTCACACCTCTGCCTCTTCGCCGAGATAGCACTCGAGCACTGCGGCGTCGCGCACCACCTCGGCGGGCGTGCCGTTCGCGATGATCTGCCCGTGGTTGAGCACGACCACGCGCTGCGCCAGCGCCATCACTGCGCGCATCACGTGCTCGATCAGCAGAATCGTCAAGCCATCGCGGCTTAAGGCCTGAAACACCTCGACCATGCGGTCACATTCGGTCGGGCGCATGCCGGCCATCACCTCATCGAGCAGCAGCAGGCGCGGACGGGTCGCCAGCGCTCGCGCCACTTCGAGCCGCTTGCGGTCCGGCAGCGTCAGCGACGCGGCCGGCTGGCCGCTGCGCGCCGCCAGACCGATGCGCTCGAGGATGCCGAGTGCGTCACGTCGCGCGTGCGCGACGCGCGGCTCGCGCTTGAGCGCGCCGACGATCACGTTGTCGAGCACGGTCAGGCCGGCGAAAGGTTTGACGACCTGGAACGTGCGGCCAATGCCGGCCGCGCAGACCTGGTGCGGGCGCAACCCGTGAATGCGCTGGCCGCCCAGGCGGATGCTGCCGCTGTCGGGCGCATAGACGCCGGCGATCACGTTGAAGATGGTCGTCTTGCCGGCGCCGTTCGGGCCAATCAGTGCGACGATGCCGCCCTCCTCGACGTCAAACGAAGCGTCGGCGACCGCGCGCAGTCCGCGGAACGACTTCGACACCGATTCGACCGAGAGCAGTGTCACTGGCCGCTCCTCGGTCCGAGTTTGAGGCGACGCGCAAGCGGTGGCCAGATGCCGTCGGGCAGGAACAGGATCACGATCATCAGCGCGACACCATAGAACACCTGCTTGACCCCTGGAATATCGAAGCCGAGCGCGCCCACCAGGTTCGTGATCCCTTCGCCAAGCACGGTAATCACCGCGGCGCCGAAGATCGGCCCGAACAGCGTACCGAGTCCGCCGATGATCGGCGCGAGAATGATCTCGATCGAACTGCTGATGTGGAACACCTGATCAGGGAACAGGTTGTTGTAGTAGAACGCGTAGAACACGCCGGCGACGCCGGTCATCGCGGCGCTGACCGTGATCGCGGCCATCTTCCACAGGAAGGTGTTGATACCCAGCGCCTGCGCGGCGTCCTCGTTCTCGCGGATCGCCTGCCAGTAGTAGCCGACCCGGCTGCGCAGCAGCCAGCCCGAGAACACGAAGGCGAAGGTGGCAAGCGCGAGGATCACGTAATAAAACATGATCGGCGGGCCACGCAGACTCAGCAAGTCGATGTGCTCGCGCTGCCCCACCTTGAGGAACAGGCCACCAGTGGCACCGACCCATTGGAAATTTTCGAAGCCGATGCGCGTGAACTCTGCGAACGCGATCGTCAGCAACGCGAAATACACACCCGAGATGCCGAAGCGGAAGGCGAGCGCGCCGACGATGGCTGCTGCCAGCACGCAGACTCCGATCGCCACCCACAGGCCGGCCCAGGGCTGGATCTGGAAATGAAACAGCAATGCAGCGGCTGTGTAGGCACCCAGCCCGACGAACAGCGCGTGGCCGAGCGAGAGCTGGCCGCAAAAGCCCATCATCACGTTCCACGCCTGGCCGGTGTACGCGAGGTAGAGGATCATGATCGCGAGTGTCAACAGGTAGGCGTTCAGAAACCAGGGGACGGCCAGCAGTCCCAGCAACAGCAACGCCAGCAGCACGCGGCTGCGTCCGTGCAGCGAGGAAAGCAGTTCGCGCAGCGTGTTCAAGTTTTTCGCCCCAGCAGGCCCTGCGGCCGGAACAGCAGCACCAGGATCAGCAACGCAAAACTGAACATGCTCTTCATCGCCGGATCGAACAACAGACCCGCCAGCGCCTCGGACACGCCGATCAGCACACCGCCAAGCAGCGCGCCCCCCATCGAACCAAGCCCACCAACGATCACGATCACGAACGCGAGCAGCGTGTAGCTGGGCCCGACCACCGGCGTGACGTCTACCAGCAGCACCATCATGCAGCCGGCCGCGGCAACGCAAGCGGCACCGAGCCCGAAGGTCAGCGCGTACAGGCGCTTGACCTGCAACCCGACGACGCGCGCGCCGAAGTAGTTGTCGGCGCAGGCGCGGATTGCCTTGCCGGTGCGCGCGAAGCGGAAGAACGCGAACAGCGCCGCGCTGCAGACAACGGCGGCAATGCCGGCGAACACGCGCGCCTTGTCGAACAGCAGCGGACCAATCTCGTACGAATCGAGCTGGTAGCTGGTCTGCACACTCAAGGCATTCGGGCCGAATTCCATCAGCAGCAAATTGCTGATGATCGTCGCGATTGCGACCAGCAGGATGAACTGCGAATGTTCGGGCCGCGTGATCATCGGGTTGATCAGCGAAGCCTGCAGCGCGTAGCCCAGCACGAAGAACGCGATGGCCACCGGCACGATGGCAACGATCGGATCCACATGCGCCGACGTAAACAGCCAGACAGCGGCATACATCGCGACCGCCATCATCTCGCCATGCGCGAAATTGACCACGCGCACGACACCAAAGATGACGGACAGGCCGAGCGCCATCAGGCCGTAGACGAGCCCGGTCAGCACGCCCGAGACCAGCACATTGACGACGAGACTGGCAGACACGCTCGCCTACCTTCCTACGAAAAAAGGGGCCGGTGACCCCGACCCCTGCAAGCGCGCGTCAACGCTCAGGTCCTCTTGTACGCAGGCCAGGGGAACACCGGCTTCGCCTCGGCGGCGGCCTGCGGCAGCACGACCACCGGCTCTTCGTGCAGGTTTTCCACGCAGGCAGACAGGTTGCCTTCGCACTGACCCTTCGCGTCGAATTTGATCGGGCCGCCCAGCATCATGCGGTTCGTGATGTCGGTGGACCGGATCGCCGCCGTCAGTGGCTGCGCCGCACCGCTGCCCGCGCGCTTGAACGCGTCGGCCGCGACCAGCAGCGCCTCGAACGTGTAGCCGACGTTGAGCGCGTTGTACATCAGCTTGTCCTTCGGGAACATCTTGCCGAACGCGTGATCAACGGTCTTCGTCAGCTCGGCCTTCGGGTTGTACCAGGGCACGTTGGAGATGCAGTAGTCGGACAGCTTGCCGAGCGAACGGTAGAATTGCTCCTCGTACATGCCAGGCGAACCCGGGCTGACGATGCCCATGATGTTCCAGCGCTGCTTGACGATCTCGCGCCGCAGCAGGATCGCGTCGTTCAGCCGGCACACCAGCAGCACGAACTCCGCCTTCGACGCCTTGGCCTTCGCGACCTCGACTGACAGGTCTTTCGTGGCGGGGTCGTAGGCGATCTCCTCGACAATCTTGAACGGCAACTGCGTGAGCTTGGGCAACATCGCGTCGATGCCCTTGGTCATCGCCTGGCCGAACGTGTCGTTCACATGCATGTACACCGCGGTGCGCGGCGTCTCGTTCGTGGCCTGGAACAGGTCACCGATCAGCGACAGGCCGTTACGCAGCAACTCGACCGCGGTCGGGAAGTTGCGGAACACAAACTTGTAGCCCTGTTCGGTGATCTGCGGCGCCGCCGCGATGTTGACAATGAACGGAACACCGCGCTGCTCGGCGACCTGTGCGATCGCCGCGGTCGCGCCCGAGTCGAACGCGCCGACCAGCACGTTCGCACCCTCGTCGATCAACCGCTCGGCGCGGCTGCGCGCGGTCTGCACGTTCGATTCGGTGTCGGCGTTCATCAACTCGATGTCGACGCCCGTCAGTTCCCTGATGACCCCGGGTGCCAGGTCCGAGCCCTTCTTGCACGACTGGCCGATGAAGCCCTCGTAACCCGAGAGCGGCAACAGCACGCCGACGCGGAGTTTTTTGGATTGCGCGCGCGCAACCTGGAACGGGGCCAGCGCGCCGACGGCTGTGGCGGCCGCAAGAGCCTTGTCAAAATCACGACGCTTCATGGAACTTGCTCCTTGTTGATTTTAAGAGCCGGCAGGCGCTGGTCTCGCCACACGGTACGGCGTGTAGTGTCGCTTTCGCCGGCTCCGGGTGCAATCGGGGCCAACCCTGACGGAGCATCGACAAGGTCGACGGACTATTGAGTTCCGCCGGGCAGATGACCCGTCGCCCCGTCACGATGGCCGGGCTGCAGATCGGTGCGAGATAATGTTCGCCACTGCCAATATTCAAATCTGCGCGCACCACATTGAGTGCGCCCTCCGTGCAAGGTCTCCATGCCCATTCAGGACGGTCTGCCCACGCCGGCGCGTTACTACGCCATGGCGGTCATCATTCTCGGCATTGCGCTGTCGGTGCTGGACGGCACCATCGTCAACCTCGCGCTGCCCGGCATCACACGGGATCTGCATGCCAGCGCCGCGCAGGCAGTCTGGGTCGTGAATGCGTATCAGGTGGCAACGCTGGGCCTGTTGCTGCCGCTGGCCACGTTGGGCGACCTGATTGGCTATCGGCGCGTGTACCTGGCCGGGCTGGCACTGTTCACGATGGCGTCGCTTGTGTGCGCACTGTCGACCTCCCTGCTGATGCTGGCCGGCTGGCGTGCCATACAGGGACTGGGCGCGGCCGGCATCATGTCAGTCAATTCGGCACTGTACCGGTTGATTTACCCACGCCGCCTGCTGGGCCGTGGCGTGGCGATCAATTCGCTGGTAGTGGCCACGGCAGCCGTTGCCGGGCCGTCGATCGCGGCAGGGATTTTGTCGGTCGCCTCCTGGCCCTGGTTATTTGTCTTCAATGTTCCGCTGGGCGTGGTGGTGTTATGGCTTGGCCGGCGCGCCCTGCCAGAAAACCCCGTGGCGGCGCCCAGCGGCGTGACGGTGTCCTGGATCGATGTGCTGTTCAACGCGCTGATGTTCAGCCTGGTGGTCCTGGGCGTGGATGCGCTGGGGTCGCGCGGGGGCTCGTCCGCCATGTCGTCCAGCCCCGGGACGGGCGTGGCCCTGCTGGCAGGCGGGCTGCTGATCGGCTTGATTTACATACGCCGCCAATGGAAACAACCCCTGCCCATGTTTCCGCTGGACCTGCTTCGCATTCCGGTGTTCGCACTGTCGATGTGCTCCTCGGTGGGAGCCTTTGCGGCGCAGATGCTGGCGTACATCGCCATGCCATTTCTGCTGCTCGACAGCTACCGGCGCACGCCGCTGCAGGCCGGCCTGCTGATCACCGCCTGGCCGCTGGCCATTGTGGTGGTGGCACCCATCATCGGACGCCTGATCGGCCGCTATCCGGACGGCCTGCTGGGTGGCATCGGCATGGCCATCATGGCGGTCGGCCTGGCGCTGCTGGCGGCGTTGCCAGACCAGCCTGGCAACGCGGCCATTGCCTGGCGCATGGCGGTCTGCGGCATCGGGTTCGGCATGTTCCAGTCGCCCAACAACCACACGATCGTGACCACGGCGCCCGTGCATCGGTCCGGCGGCGCCAGCGGCCTGCTGGGCACGGCACGGTTGACCGGCCAGACACTGGGCGCGGTATTGCTTTCAATCATCTTCAGCATCACGAACGACCACAGTGGACGCGGCCCGGTAATTGCGCTGATGCTGGCGACCGGGTTCGCGGCGGCGGCCGGCATCTTCAGCACCCTGCGCGTGGGACGCGCCCCGGCCGCGGCCTGACCACGGACCGCCTGGCGAATCCATGGCCGCACCGCTGGCACAGCTATCGCGATTCGTGTTTCAACTTGCCCGCACGCTGGCCAGGGACGTCGTCATCCTCACGCTGCTGGCCGTGCTGGCCGTGCTGACGCTGCTGGCGCCGGCGCAGATCGCGAACTACCCTTCACTCGTCGATTGGCCCACGATGGCGGCGCTGACGGGCCTGTTGCTGCTCACCAAGGGGGTGGAGAACAGCGGCGCCCTGCATCGCATGGGCCGCTGGGCCATCGCGCGCGTCAACACCGAGCGGTCCGCGGCACTGTGCCTGGTGCTGGCCGCGGCGTTGCTGTCCACGCTGCTCACCAACGATGTCGCGCTGTTCGTGGTGATACCGCTCACGCTGGGCATGTGCCGCATCACCACGCTGCCCGCCACCCGGCTGGTCGTGTTCGAGGCGCTGGCGGTCAACGCGGGATCGGCGCTCACGCCCATCGGCAATCCGCAGAACCTGTTTTTATGGCAACTGTCCAGGGCACCGTTCGGACATTTCGTGGCGCACATGCTGCCGCTGGTCGCGGTGCTGATGGGCCTGCTGCTGGCGCTGACCATCGCTGCCTTTCCGGCCCGGCCCATGCATGTGCGCTTCGACGAAAATGCGCCGCCGCTGGATCGCGCCCTGCTGATCACCGCGTTGCTGCTGTACCTGCCTTTTCTGGTGCTCGCCGACCTGCACCAGGCGCCCTGGGCACTCGCCGCATTGACGCTGATCCTGCTCGCCGTGCGCCCGCGCGTGCTGCCGCAAATCGACTGGGGGCTGCTGCTGGTGTTCATTCTGATGTTCATCGACCTGCGCCTGCTGGCGGGACAAAGCGTGGTTCGCGGATGGATGAATCAGCTCGACCTGGTGCAGCCGCGGCATCTGTTCTGGGCCGGAGTCGGCGCTTCGCAGATCATCAGCAACGTGCCGGCGGCCATTGCGCTGGCCGAATACTCGCGAGACTGGCAGGTCATTGCGTACGGAGTGAACATCGGCGGGTTCGGCTTCATGGTTGGCTCGCTGGCGAATCTGATCGCCTTGCGCATGGCGGGCGACCGCAAGGCCTGGCTGAGCTTTCATGCCTATTCCGTGCCATTTCTGGCGATCTCGAGCGGTGTGGGCTACGTCCTGCTGTACTGGCTGCACGTGGGTTGACAGTGCCCTATAAGAAAAAAGCCTGCAGGTCTTGCGGCCTGCAGGCTTTTCGCTCGGACCAGTACGAGATCAGCGGGCCGGTCTGGCAGGCCGCTTGCGCGCATCGCTTGGCACAAAAACCTTGCCGCCGTTACCGGGCCTGGCTGATACGGGCTTGCCAGACGAGGGCTTGCGGGCGGCAAAGTCGCCGCGCGCCGGCGCACCCTCGCTGCGGCCAGCGCCGGCAAAGCGGTCATTGAAGCCGCCCTTGCGCTCGTAGCTGAAACCTTCGCGACGCTCGCCCTGCGGGCCAAAACCACCATTACTATTATTTTGATAGCCTCCTGTGCCCGCATTGAAAGGGCCGCGGGCACTTTTGTCACCAAACCCGGCGCGCGCGGGGCCGAACTTGCGGTCGCGCGAATGGTGGTCGCGGCCACCGCGGTCGCTGTCACGGCCGCCAAAATTGCTGCGCGGGCGCGCGTCCGGAAAACGCTGCTGCGGCTCCAGGCCGGGAATCGTCTCGGCCTTGAACTGCTGACGCGAGTAGCTCTCGATGTCGAAAATCTTGCGGCGGTCTCGGAACTCCGCAAACGTCACGGCGATGCCGTCGCGGCCGGCGCGGCCGGTGCGGCCGATGCGGTGGGTGTAGTCCTCGGCCTTCATCGGCAGGCCGAAGTTGAATACGTGGCTGATGGTGGGCACGTCGATGCCGCGTGCCGCCACATCGGTCGCCACCAGGATTTGCACATGGCCTTCGCGCAGCGCCATCAGGCGCCGGTTGCGCAGGCCCTGGTTCAGCGCGCCATGCAGCGCCACGGCGGAGAAGCCGTCCTGCTGCAGGTCGTTGGCCAGGCCGTCGCACTCGATCTGGGTGCTGGCAAACACGATCGCCTGGTTGATGGACGCGTCGCGCAGCCAGTGGTCCAGCAACTTGCGCTTGTGCTGGGCGCTGTCGGCCCAGAACAGCACCTGCCGGATGTTCTGGTGCCTTTCCTGCGGGCTGTCGATCTGCACGCGCCGGGGCTCGCGCATCACGCGCTGGGCCAGTTGCTGGATGCGCGGCGCCAGCGTGGCGCTGAACATCATGGTCTGCTTGCGCTCGATGGTGAGCTGGTTGACTTCCGCCAGATCATCGGCAAAGCCGAGGTCAAGCATGCGGTCGGCCTCGTCGACCACCAGAAACTGCACCTGGTCCAGCTTGATCTGCATCGAGCGTTGCAGGTCCAGCAAACGCCCCGGCGTGGCGACCACGAGATTGGCGTTTTGCAGTTTCGCGATCTGCATTTGATAGGGCATGCCGCCCACCACATTCGCGATGCGCAGGCCGCGGCAGTGCCGCACCAGATCGATCGCGTCGTGCGCCACCTGCTGGGCCAGCTCGCGGGTCGGGCACAGCACCAGCGCGCCGGGCGCGGCCGCCTTGAAGTTGCGCGGGTTGGTCGGGTCTTTGCGCTTGGCCCGTTTGGGGGGCGCATCGCCCCTCGCCGCGGCATCGGCCACGGCGCGCTCGAACGCGGCGCGCTCGTCGGTCTCCAATTGCGCCTGCTGTTTCAGCAAGGTGTGCAGCACGGGCAACAGGAAGGCAGCAGTCTTGCCGCTGCCGGTCTGGCTGGACACCATCAGGTCGATGAAACGTGCGGCTTCGCCCCCGGACTCCTCGTCCTGCATGGCCAGCGGAATGGTTTGCAACTGCACCGGCGTCGGCTGGTTGAACCCCAGGTCTTCCACGGCCTGCAGCAGTTCGGGCGCCAGACCCAGCTTCACAAAGCCGTTCGGCGCCACGGCGACCGGCTCGGCGGCGTCGTGCGTCGATGCCTCGGCCGGCTCGGCAAACTCGGGGGTGGCCACGGCAAAATTTTCCGCGTGCAAGGATTCGGTAGAGGAATCGATTACAAAAGTTTCGGCAAGCGAGGAATCGCCTGCCGCGTCAAAAGCGTCAGTCATGTTGGTCTCACACGAAAGTCCCGCAAGGGTCGCGGGTACTCCGTCAATGGTTAAAAAACATCAACCATCAAACGAAGCTCAGTGCCAGCCATGCTGGCCGCAGCGAAGATGCTGCTAGACGTGAGTCGGTTCGTATCGTCGAACCGCATGAGTGAAGGGAGATGTGCAAAAGGCCGCCGTTTGCAGCTCAGCCTGCAATTATCGCACGAGTTCGGGTTTTTACCTAATGCACCGCCGTCAAGACAGTTTCAGGAAATGTTCGCGGTAATGCGCGAGCTCGTCGATCGATTCATGCACATCGGCCAGCGCCGTGTGCTTTTGCTGCTTTTTGAAGGTGTTGTAGACCTCGGGCCGCCACCGCTTGGCCAGCTCCTTGAGCGTGCTCACGTCAAGGTTGCGGTAGTGGAAGTAGGCTTCGAGCCGGGGCATGTATTTCACCAGAAAGCGCCGGTCCTGGCTGATGGTGTTGCCGCACATGGGCGAGCCGTTCTTGGGCACGTAGCGCTTGATGAAGTCCAGCAGTTGCTGCTCGACCTGCACTTCTCCCAATGGCGACGCCCGCACTTTGTCGATCAGGCCGCTGCGCCCGTGGGTGTTCTGGTTCCACTTGTCCATTTTGGCCAGTTGCTCGTCGCTCTGATGGATCACCAGCACCGGGCCCTCGATGCGCGGCGAAAGGTTCGGGCCGGTCACGACCACGGCAATTTCAATCAGGCGATCCACCTCGGGGTCCAGACCGGTCATTTCGCAGTCGAGCCAGACCAGGTTTTGATCGGATTTAGGCAAGGAGAGGGTTGCTTCGGGGATTGCTTCAGACATGCTGGGGATTGTCACCCAAGCCGCGAGCGCCGCGAAAAATGCGCCTAAACTCCGTTTCATGTCCTCCTCTCTTGTCCTGACGCTGGTGTTTGCCGTCGCGATCGCCGCCGGCCTGCTGCTGAAATTCTGGCTCGCATCGCGCCAGATCCGTTACGTGGCCCGACACCGCGACGGCGTGCCCGCCGCCTTCGCCCAAACGGTAACGCTGGCGGCGCACCAAAAGGCCGCCGACTACACCGTGGCCAAGGCGCGCTTTGGCTTGCTGGAAATGGCCCTTGGCGCCGTGGTGCTGCTGGGCTGGACCCTGCTGGGCGGGTTGCAGGCGCTGAACCAGTGGTTGCTGTCGTGGCTGGGCGGCGGCATGTTGCAGCAACTGGCGTTGCTGGCGGCGTTCGCGCTGATCGGCGGCCTGATCGACCTCCCTGGCGCGTGGTATCAGACCTTCGTGATCGAGCAGCGCTATGGTTTCAACAAGATGACGCCGCGGCTGTGGGTGGCCGACCTGGCCAAATCGGCGCTGGTCGGCGCCGTCATCGGCCTGCCCGTCGTGGCGCTGATCCTCTGGCTCATGGGCGCGCTGCCCGGCAGCCCCTGGTGGAAATCATGGTGGCTGGTCGGCTGGGCGGTCTGGATGGGTTTCAACCTGCTGCTGCTGGTGATTTACCCCATGTTCATTGCGCCGCTTTTCAACAAGTTCGAGCCGCTGGACGACGATGCGCTCAAGCGCCGCGTCACCGCCCTGATGCAACGTTGCGGCTTTGCGTCCAAGGGCCTGTTCGTGATGGACGGCAGCAAACGCAGCGCGCACGCGAACGCCTACTTCACCGGTTTCGGCGCCGCCAAGCGCGTGGTGTTCTACGACACACTGCTGGCCAAGCTGTCCCCCGGCGAAGTGGATGCCGTGCTGGCGCACGAGCTGGGCCACTTCAAGCGCCGGCACATCGTCAAGCGCATCGCGGGCATGTTCGCACTCAGCCTGGCCGGCTTTGCGCTGCTGGGCTGGCTCTCCACACGCGTCTGGTTCTACATGGGTCTGGGTGTGAGCCCCAATTTGGCGGCACCCAACAACGCCCTGGCGCTGCTGCTATTCGTGCTGGCCATGCCGGTATTCTCGGTCTTTGTCTCGCCGCTGTTTGCGCAACTCTCGCGCCGGCACGAGTTCGAGGCCGACGCCTATGCAGTGGCGCAAACCAGCGGCCAGGACCTGTCGGCCGCCCTGCTCAAGCTGTACGAAGACAACGCTTCCACCTTGACACCCGACCCGCTGTTCGTGAAGTTCTACTATTCGCATCCACCGGCGACCGAGCGCCTGGCGCGGATGACCGCAGGAGCCATGACATGACCACAATGATGCCAAAGAAAGACTGGAAGGGCCAAACGAGGCGCTCACTTGGCGCTACCGAAATCGTAGTTCACCTGGCCGCACTGAGCGGCTGGAAGCTCAGCGGAGATGCCGCCACCGTGGCGATCGAGAAGACCTATGCCTTCGCCAACTACTTTGAGACCATCTCGTTCGTGAACGCCGTGGCCTTCATCGCTAACGCGCAGGACCACCACCCCGACCTGTCGGTGCACTACAACCGCTGCGTGGTGCGCTGGAGCACACACGACGTGGGCGGCATCTCGGTCACGGATTTCGACTGCGCCGCGCAGGTCGATGCCCTGCTGGTCCTGCCTGACGCCAAGGCCGCGCCTTGAGCGAACTACCGGCCCTGAACCATGGGCTGGTCGTCGCCGGCTATGGCCGGCACTTTCTGGTGGAGACGGCGCAGGGGCAGCGCGTCATCTGCCACCCGCGCGGCAAGAAAAGCCGGGCCGTGGTGGGTGACCGCGTGCGCTGGCGTGCCTCGCAGGATGAAGGAACGATCGAACAGATCGAGGCCCGGCACAACCTGCTCTACCGCAAGGACGAGATCCGCACCAAGTCGTTCGCGGCGAATCTGGATCAGGTGCTGATCCTGATTGCGGCCGAGCCCGAGTTTTCCGAGCACCAGCTGTCGCGCGCGCTGATCGCCGCCGAGGCCGAGCACATCACGCCGCTGATCGCGCTGAACAAAGGCGATCTGCAACGTCCGTTCGAGCGCGCATGGAACCGGCTGGAGCCCTATCGGCGGATGGGTTATAGCGTGCTGCCGCTGGCCCTCAAGCCCCAGGTTCCTGCAGCCTCGAGGCAGACACCGCAGGAGGCTGCGACGCCGGCGCTGGTCGATCACCTCACGGGCAAGACCACCCTGGTGCTCGGCCCGTCGGGCGCCGGCAAAAGCACGCTGATCAACCTGCTGGTGCCGGGCGCGGCCGCGCTCACCGGTGAAATTTCCAAGGCCTTGAGTTCGGGCAAGCACACTACCACCAGCACCACCTGGTACTGGGTTGACGAGGCGAAAACGACCGCGCTGATCGACTCGCCCGGCTTTCAGGAGTTTGGACTGCACCATATCGATGCCATGCACCTGGCCGCATTCATGCCGGATATCAAACCCTGGGTGGCCAATTGCAGGTTCTACAACTGCACGCACCTGCACGAACCGGGCTGTGGAGTGATTTCATCCGTCAAATCGACCGATAGCCATGACGGCATCAGCGAAGATCGCTACAAAATATATAGTTCCCTGTTTGCCGAATTGAGCCAGCCGAAGTACTGATTCCATTTCCAATGCGATGGTGATGTCACCTTGCTGATGCAGGTGCGCGCTGCCATCTTCCAGCGCCCCGACACCGAGCATTCTGACTGGCGACGGCGACGCGAACACCTGGCTGCGGTAACCGGCCTTCAGCCACGCCTGTTCCCATGAAATCGATTCCGGACAGCAGTGCGCGCAGGTGTGACGCCGAGGTCTTCGCACATGCAAGCTGGAATATCGGGATTCCTGCATGCTCGGGGATGACCAATATCACGCTCTGGGACGACCAATATGAGGCTCGGGAATGACCAACGGGATGCAGGGATAACAAATGGAGCACAAGCCCGCACGCTCACTGCGACTTGAACAGCGCCGCCACCTTGCGTTTGGTCTTGATGTTGGCCGAGATGCTGCTGCGCGAGCCGCTCGGGCGCACGGTGGCCTCCCAGGCCGGCGCCGCATCATTCGCGGGAGGCTGGTAGGGCTGGTCGAAGAACGGGTCGCGCGGCGTATGCTGGGCCCGCTGCGGTCGCGGGGCGCGGGGCGGCGCATCGAACGCGTCGCGCGGATCGCCGGTTTCCCCGGCATCGCGCCAGGCGCGGCGGCCGTCGTTGATGCGGCCCTGGTCCCGGATCCGGGGGGTGTCTTCGTCGAACTCCATGGGTTCGAGCTCGATCCTGGTCTTGATCAGTTTTTCGATATCGGCCACGAGCCGCGCATCGTTGCCGCCGCCGGCAAAGCTCACGGCCAGGCCCGAGGCGCCGGCACGGCCGGTGCGGCCGATGCGATGCACGTAGTCTTCGGCGTTGAACGGCACGTCGAAATTGAACACCGCCGGCACGTCCTTGATGTCCAGCCCGCGCGCCGCCACGTCGGTGCACACCAGCAGGTCGACCGCGCCGCTTTTGAACGCTTCGAGCGCCTTGAGCCGCTCGTCCTGGCTCTTGTCGCCGTGCAGCGCGGTGGTCTTGAGGCCCTCGCGCTCCAGCGAACGCGCCAGCCGGGCGCAGCCCAGCTTGCTGTTCACGAACACAAAGGCCTGCTTGAGGCCGCGCTGGCGCAGTACCTGGTGCAGCGCGCGGCGCTTGTCGTCGGGGTTCACGCTGTAGAAATGCTGCTCGACGGTGGAGGCGGTGGCGTTCGAGCGCGCCACCTCGATCGTGACCGGGTCCTGCAGGTAGCTGCTGGCCAGGCGCTTGATTTCGGGCGAGAAAGTGGCCGAGAACAGCAGCGTGATGCGCTGCTTGGGCAGGTACGAGAGGATGCGCTGCAGATCGGGCAGAAAGCCGATGTCGAGCATGCGGTCGGCCTCGTCGAGCACCACGTATTCGACCTGGTTCAGCACCGTGTTTTTGGCCTCGATGTGATCGAGCAGGCGCCCCGGCGTGGCGACCAGCACCTCGACACCCTTTTTGAGCTCCAGCGTCTGCGGCTTCATGTCCATGCCGCCGAACACCACGGTAGCGCGCAGGCTGGTGTATTGGGCGTAGGCCTTGATGGCCTGCGCCACCTGGTCGGCCAGTTCGCGCGTGGGCAGCAGCACCAGCGCGCGCACCGGATGGCGCGCGGGCGACGTCGACGCGTTCTCGTGCCGGAGCATCAGCTGCAGCAGGGGCAACGCAAACGCCGCCGTCTTGCCGGTGCCGGTCTGGGCCGCACCCATCACGTCTTTGCCTTGCAGAACGACCGGAATGGCCTGTTCCTGGATGGGGGTCATGGACTCGTAGCCCAGTTCGGCTACGGCGCGTGCCAGCGGTTCGGCCAGCGACAGATTTGAAAAGGAATGGGTCATCTAGCCCTCTATTGTCGCACTGCGGCAAAAGCGGCCCGATGACCGCCCAAAGTCAAAGATTTTGGGCGCTGAAGGTATCGCACGCCTGCGGATTGCCGGTCTTCATGCCCTGGCCGAACCAGTGCACCCGCTGCGCGCTGGTGCCATGGGTGAACCGTTCGGGCACCACCACGCCCTGGGCCTTGCGCTGCAAGGTATCGTCGCCGATCTGCTGGGCGGCGTTGATGGCCTTTTCGACGTCGTCGGGCTCCAGGCGCCAGCCGTTTTCCTTCTGCGACCGGCGGGCCCACACGCCGGCGAAGCAGTCGGCCTGCAGCTCGACGCGCACGCTCATGGCATTGGCCTGCGCTTCGTCCTCGCGCTGGCGCATGGCGTCGACCTTGTCTGTGATGCCCAGCAAGTGCTGCACGTGGTGGCCGACTTCGTGCGCGATCACGTAGGCCTGGGCGAAATCGCCGCCGGCGCCCAACTGGGTGCGCATGGTGTCGAAGAAGCCCAGGTCCAGGTAGACCTTGGAGTCGCCGGGGCAGTAGAAAGGACCCATCGCCGCCTGGCCCTGCCCGCAGGCCGTGGGGTAGCTGCCGCGGTACAGAACCAGCCTGGGCGCCACGTAGGTCTTGCTGGAGGCCCTGAAGATGTCGCCCCAGGTTTCCTCCGTGCTGCGCAGTACCTGGGAGACAAACTTGACCTGCGCGTCCTCCCCGGGCGACGACTGCACGGGGCCTGAATGCTGCGGCGCGCTCTGCTGCTGCACTGGCGCGCTGCCACCGCCGAGCAGGCTGAGCGTGGTCAGCGGGTTGATGCCGAAAACGCCCCAGGCCAGCAGCGCCACGGCGATGGCGCCGATGCCGATGTGGCCGCCGCCGATGCGAAAGCCGCCCCCAACGCCGCTGCTGCCGCGCTCGTCATCGATATTGCTGCTTTCGTCCTGGCCGTCCATGCGCATGGTGTTCTCCCCTCTTTTCAGGCCTTGGGCAAGGTCACGCCGCGCTGGCCCTGGTACTTGCCGCCGCGGTCCTTGTAGCTGGTCTCGCAGACCTCGTCGCTCTCGAAGAACAGCACCTGGGCGCAGCCCTCTCCCGCGTAAATCCTGGCCGGCAGCGGCGTGGTGTTAGAGAATTCCAGCGTCACGTAGCCCTCCCACTCGGGCTCGAACGGCGTCACGTTGACGATGATGCCGCAGCGCGCATAGGTGCTCTTGCCCAGGCAGATGGTCAGCACGTTGCGCGGGATGCGGAAGTACTCCAGCGTGCGGGCCAGCGCAAAACTGTTCGGCGGAATG
>SCRU01000167.1 GCA_004323695.1 Burkholderiaceae bacterium | reverse complement strand
CTGAAGGAAACGCTGGCCGCCGCCATGCTCGCCGCGAGCGGCTGGGACGGCACGACGCCGCTGTACGACCCGTGCTGCGGCAGCGGCACGATCGCGATCGAGGCCGCGCAGATCGCCTGCTGCATTGCGCCCGGATCCAGGCGCCGCTTCGGCTTCGAGAAGCTGCTGCCGTTTCAGAGTCATGTCTGGATCGCTATAAAAAATGAAGCGACCGCCCTACAAACCGCACCGTCTGCACCGGTATTTGGCAGTGACGTGGCGCACCGCATGGTGGATTTTGCGCAGCGCAACGCGGCGCGTGCCGGCGTCGGCAGCGCGGTGGAATTCCGCGGCGGCGATGCGCTGCAGCGCCTGCCGCCGGCCGCAGGCGGCGTGATGCTGGTGAATCCCCCCTATGGCGAGCGCATCGAAGTTGCCGGCGTGGCCGGCGGCGGTGCGCGCGGGCGCGTGTTCACGCAGGACGTGGCGCGCTTCGGCGCGCGCGAGAGCGCCCAGATGGACAGCGAGGACGGCGGCGAATTCTTCAGCCGTCTCGCAGCCCACTGGAAGAAGCACTACGCCGGCTGGAGCGCCTGGGTGCTGACGCCCGACCTCAAGCTGCCCGCGCGCATGCGCTTGAAGGAGTCGCGTCGCGTGCCGCTGTGGAACGGCCCGATCGAGTGCCGGCTGTTCCGCTTCGACATGGTACAGGGCTCCGCGCGCAAAACCGGAGCTGGAACGTCGAACGAGGGCGGAGCCGTTGTTGAGCGGCGCGGCGTTGGATCATTGGGCGGGAAAACGGGGTCGGATCACCGCGAGTGAAACGAGCGTGTGCTCTGACCCCGTTTTTCCGCCGACCTGCGCAGCAGGTCGCGAGGTGATCGTCCTCGACACCAACATCCTTCTCGACCTGTGGGTCTTCCGCGACCCCGCCGTCCGACCCTTGGAGCAGGCGCTGCAGGCAAGCCGGCTGCATTGGCTCGCAACGCCTGCCATGCGCGACGAACTCGCACGTGTGCTGAGTTACCCGAATATCGCCGCGCGCCTCGCAACCGGTCCGGGGGATGCCGCCGGCGTGTTGCAGGCGTTCGACCGCCACGCGCAGATGGTCGATGCAGTGGCGCCCGCTGGCATCACCTGCGCCGACCCGGACGACCAGAAGTTCATCGACCTCGCAGTACAGCACCAGGCATGGCTGCTAAGCAAGGACAACGCCATTCTTATCATGAGAAAACAGCTTCTGACCCTTGGTGTCAAGGCACAGTGCGCTACTGAATTTATAGTTTGACGCTACAGGAGGAAGCGCCGCCCCAGTGGTCCCAGTGGGATCGGCAGCGACGAATCGAGCGGGGTTCCAGCGGCCGCTCAGGGCTCCTTCATCAGGTTCAGCAGTTCCACCACGCGCGCGCTGCTGCGCTCGAAATCGGTGGTCAGCAGATTCACGGCCTTGTCGAGCCGGCCGGACTCGACAAAACTCACCACGTTGGCAGCGTGGTAGTGGAAATTCTTGTGCTCGGCCACCAGCAGCTTGAACGAGGTGTACTTGCCCAGCCGCGCGCGACCCGGGCCGTATAGCCATTTGCCGAGTTCGCAGCGGTCATCGAAGCAGATCACCTCGGGGCGGAAATCCTCGGTGGATTTCCCGGCCAGGTAGGCGTCCAGTCGCGCCTTCCAGCTTTCCTCGGCGGCGATGGCGGCGTCGATGTCGAGCCGGTGCACTTCCGCCTCGATCTCGGCGGCGGTGCCGGCCGTCATGGTGGTGAACACCGAATCCGGCGAACGTCCGAAGCGCAAAAATTTGAGCATCGTGAATCTCCGGTTGAGGGTGTCTTGGTGAAAGGGTGTCGGCCATGGAATCATAGCCCGCGCGCACGCAATGTGTCCGGTGCCGCCTCACAAATAACCAGGATGTGTGACGGAGTACCCAAACGCGCTCTCGCATGATGCCGGTTCGCGGCGCGCATATCGCCACGATTGTCGCGACGGCGCCACAGACCGCCCGGCCCCCTCCGGCCGCGGAGCCATCGGTGCCAGAATGTGGCCCGGGCGCTTGACCAAATCGAAACGGGAGGCAAGCCGAAATCCCTGGTTGTCCAACGTGTTACGCTGGCCGACTCCATGAGACAGTGAGTGAATACTCCCATTTTTGATTGCCAGACGCCGTGCAGACTTTTCGCCAAATCGACCCGGTCATCACTTTTCGCAACAGCCAGGGCGATTCCGTCCGCGGCACCTTGACGAATCACCAGCGGCATTCGCTGGTGATGGAAATCTACAACCCCTACTCGATCGTGCAGGTCAGCGAGGTGCTGCGCGAGGTCACCGTGCGCGCGGGTGACCGCATCATCTACAGGGGCAACGCAGTGGTCGTCAGTATGCTGAATACCGGCCTGATGGCGCTGGTGTCCGTCACGCTGACCGACGACTGGTCCGAATTTAATGCGATCCGGGGAGATTTGTCGCTGGTGCAATCGGAATCGAAAAGATTCGTGGAAGACTGGGAGGCACGGTTCCGCATTGGCCGCAGCTACCAGGTCACCATCAGCGAGTTCAGGGCGTTTTTATCCGAAACGTCAAGATGGGCCGATCAGGCCGACATGTCGGATGTATTGCCACGCGACCAGGATGGGCGCCTTCGAAAAGATGTTTTTTACGAGCTTGCTGCGCCCATCATGCAAAAGGGGAGTGAATATTTCGTCTGGCTGGAAGAGGAAGGCAAGAAAGTGCCTGCGGAAGATTCGATGGCACACCGCAATTTTGCCCAGACGGCGTTGCATCCGTTGCTGCTGCGCGCACCCTTCGTGTACCGCACGTTCGCCAAGCCGATGGGCTATGCCGGTGACTACGAGATGGTGAACCAGATCCTGGCCGATCCGCGCCAGGGCAACAACACTTACTTCCAGATCATCAACGCTTTCTTCCTGAAGGCTGCTGTGGCGCAGGCACACCGCAACCGGATCGACATCCTGGTGGACTACCTGAACAAGGCGGCCGCGCGGGCCGAGCGTGAGCAGCGGGACGTCAGCATCCTGAACGTGGGGTGCGGTCCGGCCGTGGAAATCCAGCGCTTCATCGCCGAGCATTCGCATCCCGAGCGCCTGAAGTTCAAGCTGATGGATTTCAGCGAGGAGACGCTGGCCTACACGCGCTCGTGCATCGAGAAAGCCTGCCAGGAGCACGGCAAGCAGGTACAGGTCGAGTACATCCACGAATCGGTAAATCAGCTGCTCAAGCGCGCCTCAAAAAGGGATGATCCGTTTGATCCTCAGACGAAATTCGACTTCGTCTATTGCGCCGGCCTGTTTGACTACCTGTCCGACAAGGTGTGCGCGCGCCTGGTTCAGTATTTCGTCGCTCGTACCAATCCCGGGGGTACCGTGGTGGTGACGAACGTTCATTCCAGCAACCCGCAGAAAAACGTCATGGAGCATTTACTCGAATGGCATCTGATTTACCGCGATGAAATGCAACTGGAAGGCGTTCTGCCGGCATCCCGTCGTAGTACACGGCTATACACGGACGAGACCGGGGTGAACGTATTTGCAGAGTTTGAGGTGCCTGGCGAGGCATGATGAAAAGCATTCCTTTGGTACGTTTTCGAGCCCTGACTCCGTACCACATTGAGTTGAGTCAGTTTCGACTGACTTACAGCAAGGCGGGATCCATTGTGTCCGCCGTATTGGTGCTGCTCGGCGTCGGGCTGGATTATTCGCTGTACCCTGAAAAGTTTTATCTTTTTGCTGCGGCCAGGGTTTTAACGGCCGTAGTCACACTGCTGATCTTCTGGGCGCTTTACACATCCTTTGGGTTGAAATGGGTTCGGTCTTTGACCTTGCTGTGGCTGGCCCTGCCGCAGATCATGATTGCGTGGATGATCTGGGACGCGGACGGGGTCGAGTCGCTTTATTTTGTGGGACTCCATCTGGCCATGTATGCAACGGGCATCATTCTGCCGATCGGATTTTACGAAGGGGTTGGATTTGGCCTGTTTACCTACGCCCTTTATTTTGCCGCGTGCTATTGGAATTCCGCTGGTCTGGGCGATATGGGCCGATTCGTCGGTATCTCTCTATTCATTCTGTTTTCAGCCACTGTCAGCGCTTTTTGCACTTTTTTCAACGAGCGGGGCCGGATGAATATTTTTGATTTGCAGCGACAGGTGAATGAAAAGAACGCCACGCTGGTCAGCACCAACGAAGCGCTCGCGCAAATCAAGGGCCACATGATCCAGCAGGAAAAAATGGCGGCCCTGGGCACCCTGTCGGCCGGCCTGATGCACGAGGTGAACAACCCGGTCAACTACAGCATGATGGCCTTGAATATGGCCATGCTTGATCCTGCCGTGACCCAGAGTGCCGACCTCAAGGAGAGCCTGGTCGATGCCAAGGAGGGCCTGGCCAGGGTGCAGAACATTGTCTCCGACCTCAAGACCTTTGCCTACCAGAAGCCCGGCGAGGACAGCAGCCGCATCTTCCTGCTGGAAAAGGCCGTGCTCTCGGCGCAGCGCCTGACCGGGCATGAGCTCAGTGGGATCGATGTGCAGGTGAACTGGCCGCAGGACACGCATGTGCGCGGCGACGAGCCGGCCGTGATCGGCGTGCTGATCAACCTGTTCAGCAACGCCGCGCTGGCGCTGCGCAAGGCGCAGCGGGCCCAGCCGCGGATCGAGGTGACCGGTCAGCATCGCGACGGGCGTCTGTACGTGACGGTGCGCGACAACGGCACCGGGATCGAGCCGGACAACCTGACGCGCGTGTTCGAGCCCTTCTTCACCACCCGCGGCGTGGGACAGGGCCTGGGCCTGGGGCTGAGCGTGAGCTACGCCATCATCCAGCGCCATGGCGGTACCCTGGTCGTCACCAGCGAGGCGGGCGTCTGGACCGAGTTCGCGTTCGACCTGGCTCTGGCCGACGCGGCGGTTTGACGGGATACGCCACCATGCCCTCCACCCCATCCGTTCATCCTGTTGCCGGCGCTGCGGCGAGCGCCGGCGCGCTGGCGGACCAGCCCGTGATCCTGTTCGTGGACGACGAGGCGCAGTCGTGCAAATGGTTTGCGCGCACCTTTGCCGACGAATTCAATGTCCTGACGGCTACCAGTGTCGACGACGCGCTGGCGCTGCTGCACGAGCGCGGGCGCACGGTCGCCCTGCTGGTGACCGATTACCGCATGCCGCAACGCAACGGTCTCGACCTGTTGCTGGCCGTGCAGCACGAGCACAAGCATCTGGTGCGGTTGCTGGCCACCGCCTATGCGGAAAAGGAGGTGGCCATTGCCGCGATCAACGAGGGCCACGTGTTCCGGATTCTGGAAAAGCCGCTGGATCTGGCGCAGACCCGGCTGATCCTGCGCGAGGCGATGACGCTGTACCGCGCCCAGACCCTGGAGCGTGCCCTGCAGGAGAACCGCATGCAGTCGATGCGCGAAACCCTGGGTTTCCTCGCGCACGAGCTGAACACGCCGCTGGCCACGGTGCGCGGGTTCGTCGAGGCCATCACCGGCCGTTACCTGGCGCCTGGCTCGCCCGTGCCGGTGAATCCGGTCGCGCCGGATGCGGCGGGGAGCATGGCCTGCTTTTCCGAGCGCCAGCCGGGCGAGGTGATGGCCGCTCTCGCCGGGGCCGGGCGCAGCGCGGTGTATTGCCAGTCGCTGGTGTCCGCGTTCGTGCGCTCGGCGCGCGACGCCTTTCCGGGCGTCATCGATCAGCCGGTGATGGTGAGCAGCCTGGTGCATGCGCTGCTCCTGGAGTTTCCGTTCGAGCGCGATGAGCATGATGAGCGCAGCTGGGTCAGTTGCGAGGTGATCAGCGACTTTGCCCTGCCGGGCCAGCGCGATCTTCTTTATCTGGTGCTGTCCACGCTGACCAAGAACGCGCTGCAGGCGCTGCACGGGCAGCCTGCGCCACGTCTGCAGATCGTGCTGGGCCGCGAGCCGGGGCCGGAGGGCCGGGCCCGGCCCTGGATCCGCTTCGTTGACAACGGCCATGGCATTGCCCCCGATATTCTGGCCCGGCTGTTGCGTGAACCGGTGACGACGCGGGCGCAAAGCGGCGGTAACGGCATGGGGCTGATGTTCTGCCGCCGCGTGCTGCAATCGCTGGGCGGATCGATCGAACTCAACTCCGAACCGGGCCATGGCACCACCGTGTCCCTTTATTTCAAACCCTGACTGACCTGTATTTTGGTGAAGGCCTGCAAATGACCGCTGTGAATATTCTGTACGTTGACGACGAGGCCATGGCGCTCAAATATTTCGAGCGTCTGGTCGGCCCGCTTGCGCCGGTGCTGACCGCCATCTCGGTGGAGGAGGGCAAGGAGATGCTGCGCACGCGCGGCGCGGAAATTGCCGTGCTCGTGTCGGACCAGCGCATGCCGGGGGCGCACGGCAACGAGCTGCTGCGCTATGCGCGCGAACACCATCCGTCCATCGTGCGCATGCTGACCACGGCCTATTCCGAGATGGGCGAGGCGATCGAGGCGATCAACTCGGGGGAAATCTATCGCTACATCACCAAGCCCTGGGATCTGGAGAGCCTGCGCGCCGACCTGAAAAACGCGCTGGAGCTGGCCGAGCTGCGCAACGAGCGCGACAGCCTGGTACGCGAAAAAATGCTGGTGCAGCAGCAGCAACTGCTGGCCAGCCGCATCACCGAACTGGCGCTGGTCTGCGCGGGCTTCGTGCCGGGCCACCACGCCACCGGTTATTCCGCGTTTCTGGACGCCGCGCAGCAGGCCGGATGCGCGGCGCCAGCCATCGACTGGCGCCGCATCGACCATGCCGACTTGAGGCAGTCGGAGGCCGAGCGCGGCATTGCCATCGGTCAGCGGCTGGCCCGGTGCCAGCTCGACTTCGGCCCGAGCAGCGGCCAGACTCCGGCGCAGGCGCTGGCGGTACTGGCGTCGGCCGTGGCGGCGCCCGCGCCCGCGCCGGGCGTGCTGCTGGCCGAGTCGGGCACCCTGACCGGACTGCTGGACGGCCCGGCCCAGCAGTCCCCCGGCGATGCCGCCGTCGCATGGCTCGCGTGGTTGCTGTGGTGGGGCCAACCGGTGCAACTGCGCCGGGCCGACGCAGGCTGGATGGTCGATCTCGGTGCGCCCGCACCGGCCGCGCTGGCGGGCGACTGGCTGGCCGACGCAATCGAGCAGATCGGCCGCTCTGCCACGGGCTCCTGAGGGCGCTCAGGTGGCCAGCGCCAGCAGGCGCTGCACGGCGTGCCGCACCGTGGCCATGCGCACGGCGGCGCGGTCGCCGGCAAAGCGGCGCATTTCCGACGTCAGCGCGCCCTGCACGCACCAGCCGAACCAGACCGTGCCGACCGGCTTGTCCGCGCTGCCGCCGCTGGGCCCGGCAATGCCGGTGACGGCCACTGAGACTTGCGCGCGCGAATGGGCCAGCGCGCCCTGCGCCATCGCGCGCGCCACCGGTTCGCTGACCGCGCCGTGCCGCGCGATCAACGCGGGATCAACGCCCAGCAGCTCGGTCTTGGCTTCGTTCGAATAGCTCACGAATCCGCGCTCGAACCAGTGGCTGGAGCCGGCCAGCTCGGTGCAGGCGCCCGCGATCAGGCCGCCGGTGCAGCTCTCGGCGGTCGCCAGCATCCAGCGCTTTTTTTGAAGCAAATCGGCCAGTTGCCGGCACTGGCTATCAATAGTTTGCTCTGCTTTTGATAATTCATTCAAAACAGGAACCTCCAGGCCGCAACCACCAGCAGCGCGCAAAAGGCCGCGACCAGATCGTCGAACAGGATGCCGAAGCCGCCACGCGCGCCCCAGCCCTTGAAGGCACGATCGGCCCAGCCCACCGGCCCGGGCTTGACCGCATCGAAGAAGCGAAACAGCGCGAACGCCAGCAACTGGCCCCAGAAGCCCGTGGGCATGACCAGCCACAGCACGAGCCAGAACGCCACCACCTCGTCCCACACGATGCTGCCCGGATCCTGCACCTGCAGGTGGCGCGCCGTCACGCTGCAGGCCCACCAGCCCAGCGGCAGCGAGACGGCAATCGCCAGTCCGATCTGCGCGGGCGCCAGCCAGGGGGTGATGAGCCGGTAAACCAGCCAGGCCCCCAGCGTGCCGGCCGTGCCGGGCGCGACCGGGCTCAGGCCCGAGCCAAAGCCCAGCGCGAGCAGGTGCGCGGGATGCGAGAACATGAACCGCGCGCTGGCGCGACCCGGGCGGCTGGGGTCGGCGACGGCCATGGTCATCCGGCGAAGTGATCGAAGGAGCGCCGCGGCGGCAGCGGCAGTGGTTGGCCCCGCGCGTCCAGCAGCCGCAGGCCGGGCTCGGCGTCGATCCGGCCGATCCGCGTGACCGGGGTTTGCGCCTCGCGCGCCGCCGCCTGAACCGCATCGCGAAGAGAGGGTGGCGCGGTGAACGCCAGTTCGTAGTCGTCCCCGCCCGCGAGCACGCAGTCGAGCGCCATTTCATCATCAAATCCGATATTGGCCCTTGTCAGTTCTTGATAAGAAGCTACCAATGTAATAGCAACCGACCGATCGATCGACGCGCCCACGCCGGACGCGCGCAGCACATGGCCCAGATCGCCAAGCAGGCCGTCGCTCACGTCGATGGCCGAGCGGGCCACGCCGCGCAGCGCCAGGCCCAGCGCCACGCGCGGCGTCGGCTGCTCCATGCGTGCGCGCGCCTGCTCGAACACCGGGGCCGGCAGCGTCAGGCTGCCGCGAAATACCTCCAGCGCGAGCCGCGCACCGCCCAGCGTGCCGCTCACGTAAAGGTCGTCGCCGGCGCGCGCGCCGGAGCGCAGCAGCGCCTGGCCGGCGGGCACCTCGCCGAACACCGTGATGCAGATGTTGAGCGGCCCGCGCGTGGTGTCGCCGCCGATCAGCTCGCAGCCGTGCGCATCGGCCAGCGCCAGCAGGCCGCGCGAGAACGGCGCGAGCCAGGCGTCGTCGGCCGCAGGGAGTGCGAGCGCGAGCGTGAAGGCGCGCGGTTTCGCGCCGCACGCGGCCAGGTCGCTCAGGTTCACGGCCAGCGCCTTGTGGCCCAGCCGGGCGGGGTCCACGGTGGACAGGAAATGCCGTCCCTCGACCAGCATGTCGCTGGAGACGGCCAGTTGCAGGCCGGGGCCGGGCTGCAACAGCGCGCAGTCGTCCCCCACGCCCAGTACCGCGTTGGGCGCGGGCCGCGTGAAGTAGCGTGCAATCAGGTCAAATTCGCCCATCTCGGCGTCGAGCATACCGCCTGGCCGCGCGCCCGTTTCAGGCGCGGGGCGTGCTGCCACGAAAGCGCTGTGCCGCCTGGCGGATCACCTCGGCCAGCAGCCGCTCCTGCGCCTGGCGTTCGCGCAGCCAGCGCGCGTCGTTGTGATTGCGGTTCAGGTCGCCGCGCAGCAGCTTCAAGGGGCTGCCGGCGCTCAGGGCCTCGGCGTGTTTGTTGATCTGGTGCATGGTCAGCAGAATATGCTCGCGCAGCGCCATGTGCTCGCCGCTGGCCGGGTCCACGTACTCGGCGTCGAGACCGAAGCGGCAGGCCTGGAAGCGGTTGTAGGTGTACACGAGGTAATCATCCTCCGTGGGCATGAAGGGCTGCTCGTTCATGAACCAGGACGCCAGCGACTGCACGTAGCCGGCCAGCGCGGCGGCGCGCTCCACCATGAGCGGCGTGTCGAACACCCGGATCTCGATGGTGCCGAACTCGGGCTTGGGCCGGATGTCCCAGTAGAAGTCCTTCATGCTCTTGACCACGCCGGTCTTGGTCATCTTGTCGAAGTACACGCGGAATTCGTCCCAGGTCAGCGCGAACGGCGCGCGGCCCGACAGCGGAAACGCGAAGACCGAGTTGAGCCGCGCCGAGTCGAACGCCGTGTCCTGTCCCTGCACATAGGGGCTGGAGGCCGACAGCGCGATGAAGTGCGGGATATAGCGCGACATGCGGTGCAGCGTCAGCAGCGCCGTGTCGGCGTCGGGGCAGCCCACGTGCACGTGCTGGCCGAAGATGGTGAACTGCTTGGACAGGTAGCCGTACAGGTCCGATAGCTCGCGAAAGCGCGGCTTGTCGTAGATGCGCCGCTCGTGCCATTGCTGGAACGGGTGCGTGCCGCCTCCCACCACGGCGATGTTCAATTTGTCCGCGCATTTCACCAGCGCATCGCGGATCTGCGAGAGCTGGGCCAGTACCTCGGAGGAGGAACGGCACACCCCGGTGGAGACCTCGATCATGCTGGACGTCATCTCGGGCACCACGCTGCCGGGCAGCTTGTGCCTGGCCATCATGCGCAGCATGTCGGCGGCATAGGGCGCCAGGTCGTAGTCGTGCGTGTTGACCAGCTGCAGCTCCAGCTCGACGCCCAGCGAGAGCGCCGCCGACTGCTGGAAAGGTTCAAGACTCATGGCCATCTCCCAGGGTGGAGCCCAACAGCACCGGGGCCCAGGGTTTTGAGCTCTCTCCGGCGCGGTGAATCGCGACCGTGGCGATCACGGAGCCCAGCACCTCCATCAGCAGGATCGCGGGCAGGGCAATGCCGGCGATGGCCGGACCCTGGGCCATCGGCGCCGCCGCCAGTTGCACCACCAGCAGCAGCGCGATGGACGACATCGGCGACATCGCGCAGCCGACCCAAAGCGCCTGCTTCCAGCTCGCGCCGGTGCCGGCATTGCCGAGCGCGACGCCGACGAACTTCGCGATCAGCCGTGCCGCCACCAGCGCCAGCACCAGCGTGCCCACCGATTTGCTCCAGTCCGCCTGTGCCGCCACGACCGACACCAGCACGAACATCAGCATGGTCAGCAGGGACGAGGCCGTCCCCAACTGGCGCGGCCAGGCCCATGGGCGCGGATGCAACTGCTTGAGAAAGATGCCGCCGAGCAGCGCCGCCAGCGGCGCCGACCCGCCGAAATGCGCGGCCAGCGCGGTACCGACCGCGATCAGCGCGAGCAGCAGGATCGAGGTGTTCTCGCTGTTCGGGCTCATCACGCGCAGCGCCGAGCGCAACGCCAGCGCCAGAATCGCGCCTACCAGCAGGGACAGGCCCAGCACCACCAGGATCGAGGACACGCTGTCGATCACGCCCTGGTGCGCGCGGTTCATCAGGCCGGCCTGGGCACTGACCAGGATCAGCGCATACAGCGTGGACAGCGTGGACAGCACCATGGAGCGCTCGGTCATGGGGCCGGATGCGCGTGTATCCATCACCACCCGCATCAGGATGGCCGGCGAGGCCGCCATCGCCACGAGCGCCAGCGGCTCCGCGACGTTCACCGGCACGCCCAGTACCCGCAGCACCCAGAACACCAGCGCCAGCGTGCCGAACGATTCGAGCAGGCTTTGCACCAGCACCATCGGGTTGTGCCGGAACCAGCGCAGCGGGATGCGCCCGCCCGCCTCGAACAGCACCACCGCCACACCCAGCTCCACCAGGTACAGCCCGATGCCTTCCAGCGGCCAGACCGCGCCCGTGAAGCCGGCAAGGCCGGCAAACGCCCCTACCACCGAATAGCCCAGCACCTTGGGCAGGCCGAGGTAACGCTGCACCAGGTGGCCGGCGGCGGCGGCCAGTGCCAGCAGAATCGACCACTGCACGGTCGGCAGGCCAGCAGAGGGTTTGAGCCATTGCGACCATATCGTGATCATTTCATTCATGGATCATGGGTTCCTGTGGCGGTTGGAGGAAAGCGACGGAAGAGTCGCGCGGGCCAGGCCGGCGGGCACCAAGGCCCTGGCAAGGGAATGAGATGTGGCAAGAACGGCCTGCCCATGCACCTACCCCTACAGGGCTGTCAAAACGTTTTTATCACACAAAGTGGAGGGACTGATGAATACCCCGTCCACGGGCCCGTCCGCCGGGCGGGTTGGCCTGTGCAGTCAGTGCAGCACGCGCCGCGCCGGGGTGTCGCCGCTGCCGGCATCGAGCACGAACATCGGAATCGTGGCCTCGAATCGTTCACCGTCCTCCGCCACGCAAAAGTAGCTGCCGTGCATGGTGCCGCTGGCGGTGCGCAGGCGGCAGCCGCTGGTATAGCGGAACGATTCGCCCGGCTTGATCAATGGCTGGTGGCCCACCACGCCCAGACCCTTGACCTGCTCGGTCAGCCCGTCCGCGTCGCTGATGAACCAGTGGCGCGCAATCACCTGCGTCGGTACCTCGCCGTCGTTCGTGATGGTAACGGTGTAGGCAAAGCCATAGACATTCTCCAGCGGCGCGGACTGCTCGGGCAGGTAGCGCGGCTGCACCTCGACCGTGATCTGGTATTTGGGCATGGGCGCTATGGTAACTTCGCGGCCCCCGCAACTGCGACAATAATGGCATGAGCCCGACCACGCCCCGCCAGTTCCGGATCGCCCCGTCCATTCTGTCCGCCGACTTTGCCCGGCTGGGCGATGAGGTGCACAGTGTCATTGCCGCCGGCGCCGACTGGATTCATTTCGATGTCATGGACAACCATTACGTTCCGAACCTGACCTTCGGGCCGATGATTTGCGAGGCGCTTCGATCCCACGCCCAGAAGCCCGACGGCGCGCCGGTGCCCATCGATGTGCATCTGATGGTGCAGCCGGTCGATGCGCTGGCGGCGGCGTTTGCCGACGCCGGCGCCGACCAGATCAGCTTTCACGCCGACGCCGGTCCGCACGTGCACCGCAGCGTGCAGGCGATCAAGGACAAGGGGTGCAGGGCGGGCCTGGTGTTCAACCCGGCCGCCAGCCTGGATGTGCTGGACTGGATGATCGACGACATCGACCTGATCCTGCTGATGAGCGTGAACCCGGGTTTTGGCGGCCAGAGCTTCATCGAGTCGGTGCTGCGCAGGATCGAGGCGGTGCGCAAGCGGATCGATGCCTCGGGCCGCGATATCCGTCTTGAAGTCGATGGCGGCATCAAGCTGGAGAACATCGCGCGCGTGGCCGCGGCCGGTGCCGATACCTTTGTGGCGGGCAGCGCGATCTTCGGCAAGCCGGACTACAAGGGTACGATTGCCGCGATGCGGGCCGAGCTGGCCAAGGCCCAGGGCGCGTGAGGCGCCGCTACACCACCTCGTGCCGTGTCACCAGCGGGTTCAGCCGCTCGTGCACCTGCCGCTCCAGCAGCGCCCGGGCTGGCTCCGCCACGCCGGTAATGGCCACCGTGATCAGGCTGCCGTGCGCCGCATGGGCGCCCACCTCCACGGTCAGGTTGCCACCGGGCGGCTGCAAATCGGCCAGCATCAGTTCAACGGCCCGGCGCGTGGCGTCCCAGCGCAGTGCCGGCTTGAACACCTTGCCGACGCCCGTGAGCGGGATGGCATCGATGAAGTACAGGTGCACCGGCACCGCGGCGCGCTCGGGGGTGCGTTCGCGCACGTAGTCCAGCAGTTCAGCCTCATCGATCTGCTGGCCCGGCTTGAGCTGCACGAAGGCCACCGGCAATTCGCCGGCGTAGGCGTCGGGCTGGCCCACCACGGCGGCCAGCGCCACGGCCGGATGGCCGAAGAAGACCTCCTCGATCCCGAGCGGGTCGATGTTGTGGCCGCCGCGGATGATCAGGTCCTTGGCGCGCCCGGTGAGCCACAGGTAGCCTTCGTCGTCGAGCCGTCCCAGGTCGCCCGAGTTGACCCAGCCGGGCTCGACGAAGGCGCCGCGGTTATGGGTTTCGCTCAGATACCCCGAAAACACGCCCGGCCCGGCCATGGCGATCACGCCGATCTCGTTCGGGGCACAGTCCCCGGCATAACGTCCTTCGGCGTCGACTTTCACGATGCGCACCCGGCTGTACGGCACGGCGTGGCCCGCCGAACCCAGCCGCACCGGCCGGCTGGCGTAACCCATCGTGAGCACGCTGGATGTCTCGGTCATGCCGTAGACCTCCAGCACCGGCACGTGGAACTGCTCGGTATACGCCTTGCCGACCGCGACCGGAATGGCCGAGCCGCCGCCGCTGGCGTAGCTCATGCTGGAGACATCCGCGCCGGCCACCGGTACGCCCAGTGCGGCCGCGAGCACCGTCGGCACGCCGCCGAACACGTTCGGCCGGTAGCGTTCCACCAGCCGCCAGACGTTGCGGATCGCGTTGGGCTCGCGCCAGCCTGCTGGCGCCACCACCACCAGCGTGCTGCCGCCCGTGAGCGGGCCCAGGCCTTGTGTGAGCGCGCCGCCCACGTGAAACAGCGGCAGCCCGAACAGCAGGGTACGGCCCGGTCCCGAGGGCAGCATCAGGCCCATGACCCAGGCCTGGTACACCTGGTTGCGATGCGTATGGCGCACCAGTTTGGGGGTACCAGTAGTGCCACCGGTGTGGAAGTACGCGGCCGTGTCGGTGGCGGCAATGCGCCGCCCGCCGGTCAGCCGGTCGGCCGGGTAGTTGTCGATCAACGCATCGAAGCTGTACACCCCGCTCGCCTCGTCGGTGGCGCCGTACACCACGACGACGGCCTTGAGGTTGGGCAGCTTGGCGCGGATGCGCTGCACCTTGTCCCAGATATCGGAGCCGGGCAGGGGCCCGAGCGCGACCAGCACCTTGGTATTGGCCGCGCGCAGGATTTCCGTGAGTTGCGCCGGCGACAGCAGCGGATTCACCGGGTTGGCAATGCCCGCCGCCTGGGCCCCGAACAACGCAAAAAAGGCCTGCGGCAGCAGCGGCAGCAGGAAGCTGACCACATCGTTCGGGCCGACGCCAAGGTCGTGGAAGAGGTTGGCCGACTGGGTCACGCGCGCCATGAACTGTGCGTAGGTGACGGTGATCGGTACCTCGTCGGGGTCGCCCTTCTTCAGGAACTGGAACGCCGCGGTGCCGGGGTCGTGCGCCGCGCCGAGCTGCAGCGCCTCGTAGGTGCTTTGCGGGATGATGCGCTCAACGTAGGGTGTCGCCTCGAAGGCCTGCAGCTCGGCGGCGGTTCGCAGCGGCGGCAGTTCGGCGCCGATCAGGCGATCCAGCAAATGCACATGGGTCATGGTTTCCTCCGCGCGAATGAGGCAATGTAGACGAACCGGCGCCTTCGCTCAAGGGGTATAGGCGAAGGCCGGCCCGGGAATCGGGATCCCGGGGGCGGACTGGTTTTCGATCAGCGTGGAAATGACTCGCCCGAAGAAAAAGCTGGCCCCCAGATCCAGCGTGGTGTTCGGGGGAACTTCCGACGACGCCAGCCCCGGGATCGCGTTGAATGTCGGCTGGGACTGAGTCGCATGGTTTGCATCCACCACCAGCACGTTGGCGGTACCCGCGGTGCCATACGTGCCGGTGTTGAGGGCGGCCAGGCTCACCGAAAGGCCCGGGCAGGTGTAGCCGGTTCCCGCGAGCGCCCCGGTGCTGCAGGCGGGGAGCGGCACGGTGCCGGCGGCGGGCAGAAAGTTGGAGGTGGAGCCGCTGTCGATATAGCTTTGCGGCAGCGTGTTTCCATTGAAGCTGGCCGA
>SCRU01000166.1 GCA_004323695.1 Burkholderiaceae bacterium | reverse complement strand
GTGAAAGCGGTGGAATGCTTGGCGTTGTTGCGCGCCACCATGGGTGGCAGGTGCAGGCGCTCGCACAGGTCGCGCGTCAGGGTCAGGCAGATCAGGCCGCGCGCGTGGCGCGCCATGAAGTTGATCGCCTCGGGCGTCACGTGGTCGGCGGCCAGGATCAGGTCGCCTTCGTTCTCGCGATCTTCTTCGTCGACCAGGATCACCATGCGCCCGGCGCGCATGTCGGCCACGATGTCCTCTACGGGGGAAATGGGGACGGAAGAGGCGTTCGTCATGAGGGATCCCGTTTCGGGTTCTGCGGATCGGCGCGCAGCATGCGCTCCACATAGCGCGCGATCAGATCGATCTCGAGATTCACCCGCGTGCCGGTACGCAATTGGTTCAGGGCCGTGTTTTCCACCGTGTGCGGAATCAGGTTGATGCTGATCTCGCAGCCCGCGTCCGAGTCGGTCACGCGGTTCACCGTCAGGCTCACGCCGTTCACGGTGATGGAGCCTTTGTAGGCCAGGTATCTGGCCAGTTCGCACGGTGCGTTGACGCGCAGCTCCCAGCTCTCGCCCACCTGCGCGAAGTGACTCACGGTGCCAATGCCATCGACATGGCCGGCCACGAGATGCCCGCCCAGGCGGTCGTGCGCGCGCAGGGCCTTTTCGAGGTTGATCGGGCCGGGCGTCGCCAGGCCGGTGGTTTTATCGAGCGATTCCGCGGAGATATCGATGCAAAACTGCCGCCTTTCGGGGACCAGCGTGGTGACCGTCATGCAGGCGCCATTGAGCGCGATGCTGTCGCCGAGAGCGACATCGTCCAGATAGCCGGCAGGGGCCTCGATATTGAGACGTTTGCCATGCCGTAAAGAGCTTCCCAGGTCGTGGACTGCGGCGATGCGCCCCACGCCGGTGATGATTCCGGTGAACATCCTGCTATTTTCGCAGGGATTGTGGTCAAAACTGGTCGCGTCCCGCAATTCTGGCCAGAACGCGCAAATCCGGACCGATCATTTCGCTCGACCGGAACGCCAGCGGCACCGCCTGCGCGAGTTCGGCCAGCGGCCCGAAGTTGGCCATGCCGCGCCCCTGTCCCATCAATTTGGGCGCCAGGTACACCAGGAACTCGTCCACCAGTCCTTCGCGAACCAGCGAGCCGTTGAGCTTGAAACCGGCCTCAACATGCAGTTCGTTGACTTCGCGCCGTGCCAGATCGCGCAGCATGGCCGCCAGGTCCACCTTGCGTGACGTTTCCGGCGTCGGGCCCGGCAGGTAGATGACGGTGGCCCCGCGCGCCTCCAGCGCTGCCTTTTTGGCATCGTTTGGCACGGCGGCGTAGATGCAGAGCGAGCGTCCCGCTATGAAAAGGCGAGCGTCGAGCGGCGTCTCCAGCCGGCTGTCCACCACCACCAGGTGCGGCTGGCGTGGGGGGGCCACCAGCCGAACATCGAGCCGCGGATTGTCTTCGAGAACCGTGCCGATGCCGGTGAGCACCGCGCAGGCGCGTGCGCGCCAGGCGTGGCCGTCGGTGCGCGCGGGCTCGGCGGTGATCCACTGGCTCGCGCCGTTGTCCAGTGCGGTCTTGCCGTCCAGCGAGGCAGCCACCTTCAGTCGCACCCAGGGCGTGTTGCGGATCATGCGGCTGAAAAAGCCGATGTTCAACTCGCGCGACTCGGCCGCGCCGGGGCCGATCTGCACCTCGACACCGGCCGCGCGCAGCCGCGCAAAGCCCCGGCTCGCTACTTGAGGATTGGGGTCGGCGATGGAGGCGACGACTTTCTGGATGCCGGCCGCGATCAGCGCGTCGCAACAGGGGCCGGTTCGGCCTTGGTGGGAGCAGGGCTCGAGCGTCACATAAGCGGTGGCGCCGGCCACCGAGTGGCCCCGCTCCGTCGCATCGCGCAGCGCCATGATTTCGGCGTGGGGGCCACCGGCGCGCTGCGTGTGGCCCTGGCCGAGCCAGCGACCGTGCGGGTCCGTCAGCACGCATCCCACGCTTGGGTTGGGGGGAGGCAGCCAGCGCGAATTGGTCGCCAGCCGCAGCGCGAGCGCCATGGCGGCGGCGCTGTCGAGGATGTCGGGATGGTTCAAGGTCCGTTTGTCGCTATTTTTCAACCGCTGGTCCAGAAAGTAAAGTTATTGATGTGTTTTGTGTCTGAAATGTAAAGATTGAAAAATTAAATTGCTACCATCAGCGCATGTTCAGTCAGCATGGTCGTAAATTCACCGCAGGGAGCCGCCAGTTTTGCGCGGGGCCGTGCGTATCCGTCCGCGCGAGATGGAAGGGTTTTTCGCTCCTGGAAGTTCTGACGGTGATCGCCATCATTGCGATTCTGGCAGTAATTGCCACGCCGTCCTATACCGAGCTGCTGCGCAGGAACCGTCTGGCGGCAGCATCTTCCGCCATGCAGGTTTCCCTGAACCTGGCGCGGTCGGAAGCGGTCAAGAGGGGCGGCGACGCCCGGGTCACCGTCGCCGCCAACGGCACGGCGGGCAGGTGGGCGAACGGGTGGACCGTCTTCGTGGACCGCACGACCGATGCCAATGGCGAGGTGGCGCCGGCCGATGACAGCAATACGGACATGATCCGGCTGGAAGTGACCGACGCGCCGGCCGGGCCGGTCAGCGCGGCTCAAAACGGGGCGATCAACTCCTTCACTTACAACGGCCGGGGCCGGCTGATCGACATCAGCGGAGGCGGTGTCGTAAACCGGTCCTTCTGGTTTTTCGACGGTGTCAGCGAAAAGTACTGCCTGATCGTGAATAACGCGGGCCGGGTTCGTGCAGATCGAACCGCCAGTACCGTGAACTGTCCGCAGAACTAGCGGAGGCCACCATGCAACACGTATCGAATCAGTCGACCCAACGCCTGTCGCACGCGCGATCGCCCAGGCGCCAGACGGGTTTCAGCCTCATCGAGGTGCTGGTCACGGTGGTCATTCTGGCGTTCGGGTTGCTGGGCATTGCGGGCCTGATGGTCAGCGGCATCTCGAACACCGCGTCATCCGAGGCGCTGTCCAAGGCCAGCCAGCTCGCGGGCGACATGGCGGATCGGATACGCGCCAACCCGGCGGCGGCGCTGTCCGGGACCAGCGAATACATCACCGCGTACGGCGATGATGCGCCGGCCAATCCGGCGACGATTGCGCAGGCGGACAAAAGGGCCTGGCTCGATGCGCTCGCCGCGCAACTGCCGCAGGGCGACGGGAAAATCACCAGCAGCGCGGGCGCGGGCCAGCGCAAGATTGACATCGAGGTGCGCTGGTCGAACTGCCTCGGGACTCTGAACGATGCCGAGCGCACGTCCTGCAAGGACAATTCTGCGGCGGCCTTTCGGACGGTTTCACTGGAGCTTCGCCTGTGACGCCGCGCCCCGTGTCTTATGGTGGGCGCCGGCACCGCGGGTTCTCGCTGGTCGAGCTGTTGATAGCGCTTGCGCTGGGCCTGGCGGTGCTGGTGGCGCTGTCGGCGGTGTATCTGACCGTGAAGCAATCGTTCCGGTTTCAGGAAACCAACGGCAGGTTGCAGGAAGACGCCACGTTCGCGCTCGACACGATTTCGAGGGAACTGCGAATGGCGGGGTTTGCAGGCTGCCCCGGCATCAACAAGGTCGTCGTGGACGGTGTCTCCACCTACTATCCCGGCAGCGTGCTGGCCTCCGGCAGTCCTGCCGGGATCAATGGCCCGAATCCGCTGGCCCAACTCGAGGCGTCGAAGTCCGAGGTGGTGCAGCAGCCGTTGACCTCGCAGAACTTCATTCGCGGATTCGACGACGTGCCAAGCGGCATGTTTGCGGCATCTGCGGTGCCGGCAACGAACAACACCGCCAGCCTGTTTTTTTCTGGCGCAAGTGTCAATGCGGTGGCAGTCAGCGCGGCGATGGCCAGTGTGGATTCGAACCTGACGATCGCCGGTGATCCCTACCACTGGCGCAATGGCCCCGCCAACAGCGGCGTCTATGACTTTGTGGTGTCCGACTGCACCACGTCCAGCCTGTTCCGGGGCAAGGTCAGCCAAAGCGGCGGCGTGACCAGCATCGACCACAGCACCGCGATGGGCAATGGGAGCGCCGCCTTTACCTCGAACCGGCGGTTCGACACCAGCGCCGAGGTCATGCCGGTGGAATGGAGTTTCTATTACGTGGCATTGCGTGACGGCGCCAGCACGCCGAGCCTGTACCGCGTGTTTTACGACGGCAACAGCCGGCAGCAGGCGCAGGAGCTGGTCTCCAACGTCGAGAGCATGCGGCTGCATTACGGCGAAAACACGGGTGTGAAACCCGACGGTGCGCCCACGCTGGTGGCAGACGTTTGGCACACGAGTGCCGGCTCGGTCGGAGACTGGTCGCGTGTGGTCGCCGTGCGGGTCGGGCTGATGATGGTCAGCGCCGACGACCATGCCAATCCGGACGTCAACATGACAACGCTGACGCTGCTCGGGCAAGACTACACCCCGCCCGGCGGGGCTTCCGCGAAGCGTCTGCGCAAGGAATATTCCACGACCGTGGTGCTGCGCAACAGCGTGGCGGCGCGCTAGAACGGGCGACAGAAATGACCAGATCCGGAAACCCAGCGACCGTCATGAGCTATAAAAATAGTAGCAATCTATTATTTGTACATAAGGGCAAAAAGCACTATTTTTTCCGAAAAAGTCGTCAACACCAAAGCGGGATGACGCTCCTGGTGGGCCTGGTGCTGCTGGTGATGCTGATGGTCGTCAGCGTCATTGGATTTCGCAACACGACGCTGTCCACCCGCATGACGGGCAACGCCGTGGATCGCAACATCTCTTTCCAGTCTGCCGAAAACGCGGGCAAGGAAGCGCTGCAGGTGATCGAGTCGAATGGCTTCGGAGTTGCCCATGCGGGCCATTACGACCCGCCGCTGCCCGGTGCGGGGAGCTCCACCTTCTGGACCCAGGGTCCAGGCGCCACCGTGAGTACGTCCGCCTGTGCCAGCACCACGCCGTTCAGCTGGAAGAGCTGTGCGGCGTCGGTGGCATCCAAATACGCCGGCAATGCCGAGAACGCCAGGTACAGCATCGAACTGCTCTCCAGGGTGGCGAGCGGGGGCAGCACCGTGTCGACCTATCGGGTGACGTCGCGCAGCACCGGTGGATCGGGCGACGCCGAAGTGGTCTTGCAGACGATTTACAGCCAGACGACGACGCCCTAGGCGAAACAACGA
>SCRU01000165.1 GCA_004323695.1 Burkholderiaceae bacterium | reverse complement strand
GATGGTGATGTCGCCGGCCTCGGGCGTGTAACGCAGGGCATTGGACAGCAGGTTGCTCACCGCGCGGCGGAACATCAGGCGGTCGCCTTCGATCTCGCCAGCGCCTTCCACCCGCAGCCGGATGTGCTTTTCCTCGGCCACGGCCTCATAGAAGTCGAGCAGCGCCAGCGCGTCCTGGTGGGCGGAAAACCGCTCCTTGTGCGGCAGATCCACGCCGCGCTCGGTCTTGGCCAGGAACAGCATGTCGGACACCATGCGCGCCAAACGCTGAAATTCCTCGGCATTGGAAGCCAGGATGTCGCGGTACGTTGCGGCATCGCGCTTGGTCGCCAGCGCCACCTGGGTCTGCGTCAGCAGATTGCTGATGGGGGTACGCAGCTCGTGCGCGAGGTCCGACGCGAAATCGGTCAGGCGCTGGAAGTCCTCCTGCAGCCGATCCAGCATGCGGTTCAGTTCCTGCGCCAGATCGGCCATTTCCACCGGCACGACCTGCACGGGCATGCGCTCGCCGAGCTTCTGACCCGTCACCTTGGCGGCCCGTGACTTCATGTCGCGCAACGGCGCCAGCCCCTGGCGCGCGGCAAGCCACGAGAGCAGGCCGCAGATGGCGATGGCGACGAGCACATAAAGGACCAAGCTGCGCCGCAGGCCGTCGAGAAACTGCATGTGGTGATCCGTATCCGCAGCGATCCAGACCATCAGGGGAGTGCTGGAGTAGGCAGGGTAGGCCCTGAAGACCAGTGTATGGAACCGGGCATCGCCGTGCCGCAACACCCCAAACACCTTGTTTTCACCGGCGCGCAGGGGCTTATCGCCGCGCATGGTGGGGATGAACCCTCGGGATTGAAAGACCACCGCTCCTTGTCCATCCTGGACCTGGGCGTAGAGGTCATGGTGGTAGCTCAGCGCCTCACCCAGTCGGCGGCGAGCATCGTCCGCCGAGCTTGCATTGCGCAGAATTTCCTCGATCAGGTGCTGCTTGTCTTGCAACGCCATCCGATCAAGCTCGACGAAATGCCGTCCGGTTTCCACAAGGAACAACCCACCCAACCCCAGCACCACCATGGCCGCCACGACGGTGAAAAACAGTGTCAGGCGCTGAGTTAGCGAGAGCTTGACTGAACATGCCCGCGAGCGCACCTATTGCTCCTCGGGCACGTCCAGCACATAACCCACGCCGCGCACAGTCTGGATCAGCTTGACCGCGTGGCCCTCGTCGATCTTCATGCGCAGTCGGCGCATCGCCACTTCGATGACGTTGGTGTCGCTGTCGAAGTTCATATCCCACACCTGCGAAGCGATCAGGGAACGCGGCAGCACCTCGCCGTGGCGGCGCATCAGCAGTTCCAACAGGCCGAACTCCTTGGCCGTCAGGTCCACGCGCCTGCCATTGCGGGAAACCCGGCGGCGCAGCAGATCCAACTCCAGATCGGCGACGCGCAGCAGGGTGCTTTCATTGCCCGCCGGGCCGCGGCGCAAGATGATGCGCACCCGGGCCAACAGTTCCGCAAACGAGAACGGTTTGACCAGATAGTCGTCGGCACCAAGCTCCAGCCCCTTGACGCGGTCTTCCACTTGGTCGCGTGCGGTCAGGAACAGCACCGGCATTTGCAGGCCGCGCTCGCGCAACGATTGCAGCACCTGCCAGCCGTTCAGCCCGGGCAGTGTGACATCCAGGATCACGAGGTCGTAGGCACCGTGCAAGGCCATATGCAGCCCATCGGTGCCATGGGGCACCAGGTCCGCGACATACCCGGCCTCGCTCAGGCCCTGGCGTAAATACTCGCCCGTCTTGGGCTCGTCTTCGACGATCAATATCTTCACCCGCATGCTCCGTTAAAGGTTCCCACGTAAGTGTGCCGCGTTGGAGGGGTGCCAACACGAAGCTAACAAAAATGTAATGTTGCGAACATCTTGCTGAAAGGGCGGGCTCTCCAGAATCCGCGACATGCGATTCAAAACCTCTTCCTTTTCCGCCTCCCCAGGCCAGGCCATCCAGCGCCGGCGCTTTCTGAGGGCGCTGGCGGCGGGTACCGCATTGGGCACGCTCGATGCCGCACTGCCCGCCTGGGCACTGCAAGACC
>SCRU01000164.1 GCA_004323695.1 Burkholderiaceae bacterium | reverse complement strand
CGAGGCCGCACTGCTCGCCAAATTTGCCGGCAATCCGCACATTCAGCCCACGCCCGACATGGTGTGGCACCCGCCAGCGCACGCCCCGGTGAGTCTGGCGCAACGCCCGGTCGTGGTCGGTTTCGGACCGTGCGGGATTTTTGCGGCGCTGGCGCTGGCGCAAATGGGCTTCAAGCCGATCGTGCTGGAGCGCGGCAAGAACGTGCGCGAGCGCACCCGCGACACCTGGGGCCTGTGGCGCAAAAAGGTGCTCAACCCTGAATCGAACGTGCAGTTCGGCGAGGGCGGCGCCGGCACCTTTTCCGACGGCAAGCTCTATAGCCAGATCAAGGACCCGCGCCACTTGGGCCGCAAGGTGATGAACGAGTTTGTCAAGGCCGGCGCGCCGCCCGAGATTCTGTACGAGGCGCACCCGCACATCGGCACCTTCAAGCTGGTCAAGGTGGTGGAGCACATGCGCGAGCAGATCGTCAACCTGGGCGGCGAGATCCGCTTCGAGCAGCGCGTGACTGATGTGCTGATCGAGCAGGGCCATCTGCGTGGTCTCACGGTGCTGGACCAAGCCAGTGGACAAAGCTACGAACTCGCCGCCGACCAGGTGGTGCTGGCGCTGGGCCACAGCTCGCGCGACACCTTCACCATGCTGCACACGCGCGGCGTGCACATGCAGGCCAAGGCGTTCTCCATTGGCTTTCGCATCGAGCACCCGCAGGGCCTGATCGACCGCGCGCGCTGGGGCCGCCACGCCGGCCACCCGCTGCTGGGCGCGGCCGACTACAAGCTGGTGCACCACGCCAGCAACGGCCGCTCGGTCTACAGCTTTTGCATGTGCCCCGGCGGCACGGTGGTGGCCGCCACGTCCGAGCCCGGGCGCGTGGTGACCAACGGCATGAGCCAGTATTCGCGCAACGAACGCAACGCCAACGCCGGTATCGTGGTGGGCATCGATTCGAATGACTACCCGGACGATCCGGCCGCCTTTGAAGCCACGCTGGGACCGGCCTTCGACGCGCGAAGCCTGCGCACCGGCATGCCCCACCCGCTGGCCGGCATCGTGCTGCAGCGTCAGCTCGAATCGAACGCCTATCTGCTGGGCGGCCAAAACTATGAGGCGCCGGGACAGCTGGTCGGCGACTTCATCGCGGGCCAGCCGTCCACGCAACTGGGCGGCGTGGCGCCCTCCTACAAACCGGGTGTGAAGTTGGGCGATTTGGCGAGCGCGCTGCCCGCCTACGCCATAGAAGCGATGCGCGAAGCGCTGCCCGCCTTCGGCCGCAAGCTCAAGGGCTTCGACCGCCCCGACGCGGTGCTCACCGGCGTGGAAACGCGCACCTCGTCACCGCTCAGGATGGGCCGCGGCGAAGATCTGCAGAGCCTGAACACAGGCGGCCTGTACCCGGCCGGAGAAGGTGCCGGTTACGCCGGCGGGATCCTGTCGGCGGGCGTGGATGGCATCAAGGTCGCGGAAGCCGTGGCCAGAGCCATTGCGGACCAAGCCTGAACCGCCTCGCCCGCGCCGTCAACCCGCGCTCGCCTGCAGCGCCGCGATGCGCGCCTCGATCGGCGGATGGGTTGCGAACAACTCGCCCACGCCGCCCGCAATGCCCATCGCCGCCACGCTCTTGGGCAGCGCCTCGGGCTGCATGCCGCCGAGGCGCGCCAGCGCGTTGATCATCGGCTGGCGACCCAGCAACCGGGCGGAACCCGCATCCGCGCGGAACTCGCGCCGGCGGCTGAACCAGGCGACGATGATGGCCGCGACAAAGCCGAGCACGATGTCCAGCACCACGGTGCTGATCCAGTAGCCGATGCCGGGGCCGGAATTGCGGTCGTCGCCGCGGCGCAAAAAACTGTCCACCGCATAGCCGATCACGCGGCTCAGGAACACCACGAAGGTGTTCATCACGCCCTGGATCAGCGTCATCGTCACCATGTCGCCATTCGCCACGTGCGTTATCTCGTGGCCGATCACGGCTTCGATTTCTTCCCGCGTCATGCCGGCAAGCAAGCCGGTCGACACGGCCACCAGCGCCGAGTTTTTGAACGCGCCGGTGGCGAACGCATTGGGCGCGCCCTCGAAGATGCCCACCTCCGGCATGCCGACACCGGCCTGCATCGCCAGCTTGCGCACGGTCTCGACGATCCAGGCCTCGTCGGCCGACTGCGGCTGCCCGATCACGCGCACGCCACAACTCCACTTGGCCACCGGCTTGCTGATCAGGAGCGAAATGAGGGCGCCGCCGAACCCCATGACGAGCGCAAAGCCCAGCAGCGCGCCCAGATTCAGGCCGTTCGCCGTCAGGAAGCGATTCACGCCGAGCAGGCTGGCCACGATGCCCAGCACCACCACGACGGCCAGATTGGTCAATACAAACAAAAAGATACGCTTCATGGATTCCTCAAGGACAAACCGCGACACGCGGCGACTGGCGCAAATGGTAGGGGCGCGCGCACAGAAATCAAGATCGGCGCCGCAATGCCCGTAAAAGCCCCGGTTATTCCGGCACTGGCGCGCGCGGCCGGGCCGGGCGAAATATCGTCTCGTCGTCGTAATAACCCGGCGCTTCGTTGAGCGGCCACCAGCCGGGCACGCCCAGCACGGGCAACGGGGTGAAAGGCTTGCCCGCGAGCCTAGCCGCGTTCAGGTCGCTCGCCACACACGCGTCGAGATTCGCTATTGAATTCATAGCGACTTTCAAAAGATAGACATGGGCCACGATCTCTTTTCGTGGTTGAACCAGTTTTTCCAGCAAGGCGTGTCCGAACAGCACCAGCCGCGCCTGCGACCACAACGGCCGCAACTGGATGAACAGGCGATGCCAGTCCCTGTCGATCAGGGCCTGCCACAGCGCACCCGGCGCCTGCAGGAACGCCGCGTTCTCGTCGAACACGGTGAGCGCATCCCGCACCGGTCCGCGCGCGCCCTGCACGCCCCGGGATTCGATCTCGACCGCCTGCAACTCGTTTAGCCGTTTCTTGGTCTGCGGAAAGCGAATCCAGCAAAGTCCATTAAAAAAGTCGTGCAAACCCTCTCGGGTCGGGCACTGCCTGCTATTGAAAATATAACGTTCGTAGGATTCTCCGGGCGGCAGCCTGGCTTGCGGCACGAACCTGACGGCGCGGTCCGGCTCGCCGTTGAGTGCCTCATGCAGCGGCTGACCGCCAACAACGCGCTGCGCCACACGTTCCCCCGGCACGCGCCACGGCCGAAGCCAGGGCGCCTCCCAATCGATAACCTCTAAACCATGCGCCACGGCAAGACTTCGCCCGCGCGCAAGGGCTTGAGCCGCGCCTCGCCAAACGCAAAACTCTCGGGCGGGGTCCAGGCCTCGCGGCGCAGCGTGATCTGCTCCGTGTTGCGCGGCAGGCCATAGAAGTCCGCGCCATGAAAGCTCGCAAAGCCTTCCAGCTTGTCGAGCGCGCCCGCGCCGTCGAACGCCTCGGCGTACATCTCGATCGCGGCATGCGCGGTGTAGCAGCCGGCGCACCCACTGGCGTGCTCCTTGAGGTGCGCCGGGTGCGGCGCGCTGTCCGTGCCCAAAAAGAATTTCGGGTTGCCCGAGGTGGCCGCGGCCAGCAGCGCCTGGCGGTGCGTTTCGCGCTTGAGCACCGGCAGGCAGTAATAGTGCGGCCGGATGCCGCCGGTGAAGAGGGCGTTGCGGTTGAACAGCAAGTGGTGCGCCGTGATGGTGGCGCCCGTGAAGCGGTCCGCCTCGCTCACATACTGCGCGGCCTCCTTCGTGGTGATGTGCTCGAACACGATCTTGAGTTCCGGGAAGTCCCGGCGCAGCGGAATCAGTTCGCGCTCGATGAACACGGCCTCACGGTCGAACAGATCGATCTCGGGTGCGGTCACCTCGCCATGCACCAGCAGCAGCAGGCCGGCGCGCTGCATCGCCTCCAGCGTCGGGTAGGTCTTGCGCACATCGGTCACGCCCGCATCGCTATTAGTGGTGGCGCCGGCCGGGTACAGCTTGAGGGCCACCACGCCGGCGCCCCTGGCACGCGCGATCTCGTCGGGCGACAGGTTATCCGTCAGGTACAGCGTCATCAGGGGCTCGAAGCGCGTGCCCGCCGGCAGCGCGGCGCGGATGCGCGCGCGGTAGGCCAGCGCCTGCGCCGCCGTGGTCACCGGGGGCTTGAGATTCGGCATGATGATGGCGCGGCCGAACTGCCTCGCGCTATGCGGCAGCACGGTTTGCAGCGCCTCGCCATCGCGCACGTGCAAATGCCAGTCGTCGGGGCGGGTCAGGCGCAGGATATCGGTCATGACGCTGATTTTCGCATCGCACGCGCACGCGCGGCACGTCTGCCGCTACGACATGTAGTCGCCGCTGGCCTCGGGCTGGAACAGAATGTCCTGCACTTGGGCCGCCACGCGGGTGCCGTCGGGCGCGGTCCAGCTCGCAATCGCGCCGACGGGCAGCCCCAGCAGGCTCGCGCCCACCGGGGAGAGCACCGAGATGAATCCTGCAGCCGGATTAGCGTCTGCGGGGTAGCACAGCGTCAGCTTGCGCTGCTCGCCGCTGTGCACGTCCGCCACGAGCACCTGCGAGTACATGGTCACCACGTTGGCCGGGATTTCCTCGGATCGGACCAGGTCCGCGTTGTCGATGACCTCGGTGATATCGCCGCCGACCATGCCGCTCTGACGCCGCACCAGGTTGTAGATACGCACGTGGTCCAGCTCGGTGACGGTACGCAATTCGGTTTGAAGATAAGACATGTTGCACTCCTGAATCGATAAGACCCGGAACAAGGCATCCGGGCAAGCCGCGCTGGATGACGGGGCCCGGACGATCAGGAAAGCGCTATGAATTACGGAGGGATCGCCGGGCTTGGGGGTGTGCAACCGGTTCGTGCATGGGGCCGACCGGGTTTGGCGCACAGGCGCGTGCCGGCGCCGCCGCCGCCATCAAGGCGAAGCCCGGGCGCGCGCGCAGGAGCAAAAGAAGGTCGTTGCGGCGTGCATGCGGGGATCTTAGCCCGAACGCGAATACCGCTCAATGCGCAAGGATTTTGTTGAGGAAGTCGCGGGTGCGCGGGGCACGGTTCTCGGGGTGGCCGAAGAACTCGTCCTTGGAACAGTCTTCCAGAATGCGGCCGCCGACATCGATGAAAATCACCCGGCTGGCCACCTTGCGCGCAAAACCCATCTCGTGCGTGACCACCATCATGGTCATGCCCTCCTTGGCCAGCAGCACCATGACGTCGAGCACCTCGCCGACCATCTCCGGGTCGAGCGCCGAGGTCGGCTCGTCGAACAGCATCACGATCGGGTCCATGCTGAGCGCGCGCGCAATCGCCACGCGCTGCTGCTGGCCGCCCGACAGCTGGCCGGGGAATTTGTCCTTGTGCGCCATCAGGCCAACCCGGTCGAGCATCTTCAGGCCGCGCGTCCTGGCCTCGTCGGCGCTGCGCCCCAGCACCTTGATCTGCGCCAGCGTCAGGTTCTCGGTCACGGAGAGGTGCGGGAACAGCTCGAAATGCTGGAACACCATGCCGACCCTGGAGCGCAGTCTGGGAAGATTGGTTTTTGGATCGTGCAATGGCGTCCCGTCCACCGTGATCTCGCCCTTCTGGAACGGTTCGAGCGCATTCACCGTCTTGATCAGCGTGGATTTGCCCGAACCCGAGGGCCCGCAAACCACCACCACGTCGCCCTTTGCGATGCTGACGGAACAATCGGTCAGCACCTGAACCGGGCCGTACCATTTCGAGACGTTCTTGATTTCGATCATTTTTTCGGACATGCGATTCCCCGATCAACGAATAATGGCGATCTTCCTGTGCACGCGCCGGACGGCGGACGACAGTGCGACACACAGCACGAAGTAAACCACGGCGGCCAGCAGGTAGGCCTCCTCGGGCCGGCCATAGTTCTTGCCGGCCGTCTCGAAGCCCTTGAGCAGATCATAGGCGCCGATGGCATAGACCAGCGAGGTGTCCTGGAACAGGATGATGGTCTGGGTCATCAGCACCGGCAGCATGTTGCGAAAGGCCTGCGGCAGGATCACCAGCCTCATGTTCTGGGCGTAGGTCATGCCCACGGCCTGACCCGCGAAAACCTGGCCGCGCGGAATCGACTGGATGCCGGCGCGCATGATCTCCGAGAAGTACGCGGCCTCGAAGCAGATGAAGGTGACGACCGCCGACGCTTCCGCGCCGATGGGGCGCCCGATCAGGAACGGCACCAGCAGAAAGAAGCCCAGGATCACCATGACCAGCGGCACCGAGCGCATGCCGTCGACGTAGGCGGCCGCCGGCATGTCCAGCCACTTCCTGCCGGACAGGCGCATGAGCGCGAGCAGGGTGCCGAAGAACACACCACCGAGGGTCGCGACGAACGTCAGGAAAACGCTGAAATAAAACCCCTTGAGCACATAGGTGCTGATGAGGTCCCACCGGTAGAAGGAAAAGTCGAGATTCAGCATCTCAGTGGCCTCCCGATCCGGCCGCCGCCACGAAGCCGGGAACGCGGGTCTTGCGTTCGATGAGTTTCATGACCCGGTTCACGGCCATGGCGCTGATGACGTAGAGAATCACCACGCCGATGTAGATCACGATCTGCGCCGAGGTTTCTTCACCGGCCTGCAGGTAGAACTGCGTCAACTCGGGAATCGACACCGCGAAGGCCACCGCGGAGTTCTTGAAGATGTTCATCGACTCGCTGGTGAGCGGCGGCATGATCACGCGATACGCCATGGGCAGCAGCACATAGCGGTAGGTCTGCCAGGTGCTGAAACCCACCGCCATGCCGGCATGGCGCTGCCCGCGCGGCAGCGCCTGCAGGCCCGAACGCAGCTGTTCGGCGATCCGCGCCGAGGTGAAGAAGCCGAGCGCGCAAACGACCAGGATGAAGGGCGGCAAATCCTTCATCGGCGTGATGATCTTGGGCAGCACGAAATACCACAGGAAGATCTGCACCAGCAGCGGGATGTTGCGAAACAGCTCCACCCACGCGTTGCCGAACCGGACCAGCCAGGGGCTGTCCGGCAAGGTGCGCAGAATGCCGATGATCGAACCAAAGACCAGCGCCAGCACCAGCGCCGTCAGCGACACCGACACGGTCCAGCCCCAGGCGTGCAGCATCCACTGCAGGTAGGTCTGATCGCGGCCCGACGCGAAACAACCGGCAACCAGCTCGTTGTCCAAGGTGTTCTGGCAGAACACGTCCCAGTGCAATTGCGCCATGCGTTGGCCCTCGATGTCCGGGTGCTTCCTGAAAAGCCAACGCCCGCCATGGCAGACGGGCGCTGGCGTCAGTCACGCACGAAAATCAGTTTTTGATGAAATCTTCGGCCGGCTTGTTGTTCAGGTGGGCCCACGCTTCCTTCGTCGCGTCGGACATCGGCAGATTCAGCGAGACGTTGTTCGGCGGCACCGGCTGGACCATCCACTTGTCGTACAGCTTGGCCAGCGAGCCATCCTTCACCTGGCGCGTGATGCTCTCGTCGACCACCTCGAGGAACTTGGGGTCGTCCTTGCGAACCATGCAGGCAATCGGTTCAACCGACAGCTCGGGGCCGACGATGGCGAAATCCTTCGGGTTCTTGGACTTGGCGATGTTGGCCGCGAGAATCGAGGCGTCCATCACGAACGCATCGGCACGGCCCGATTCGAGCAGCAGGAAGCTGTCGGCATGGTCCTTGCCGGTGACTTCCTTGAAGTTGATGTCGTGGGCACGCTCGTTGCGGCGCAGGATCTGGACCGAGGTGGTGCCGGTGGTGGTCGCGACCGTCTTGCCATTCAGGTCCTTCAGGTCCTTGATGCCAGAATTGGCCTTCACGGCCATGCGCACCACTTCCATGTAGGTGTTGTAGGCGAACGCGACGTCCTTCGCGCGGGCCCTGTTGTTGGTGGTCGATCCGCACTCGAGATCCACCGTGCCGTTTTCCACCAGCGGAACGCGGTTCTGCGAGGTCACCAGGGTGTATTTGATCGTGAGCGGCTTGCCGACCTTCTTGCTGAGGTCGTCGACGATGCGCTCCGCCATTTCGGTGTGAAAGCCCACGTACTTGCCGTTGCCCAGGGTGTACGACAGTGCCGACGAATCACGCACGCCCAGGCTGATGGTACCGTTGGCGGCGATTTTGGCCAGGGTGTCATTCGCCTCCGCGAAGGCGCCACCGGTAACCAACAAGGCGGCGCCCGCAACGGCGAGGGGCAGCAAACGTTTCTTCATCTCGCTTCTCCTGAATGTAAAGAAATTGAAAAGTTAATGTAAACGTATTGTAAACAAACCTCTTGGGGAGTCGGCATGCGGGGTAACCCGCCACACCAGTCGGGGCCGGATCAACCAAGGCCGCATCGCCCGAAAGGGCACGCGCCAGCACCCACACCGAGCGCACGCCCGGGTGGCGCGATTTTCAAGGCGGGGGCGGCGCTACTTGACTGCGGTCTGCGACACCAGGTACGTCCACAGGGCTTGCGCAGTCCCTTTGGGCGCGGCGTTGCCCACCGGCTTTTCGCGGTAGGCCCGAACGTCCATCGTCATCTCGAGCGCCTGCGCACCGGGCATGGGCGCGGGCACCAGGCGTCTGGCGCGCACCTCTTTCTTGACCGCGCTGTGCGGCAGAAAGGCGATCCCGTGGCCCTCCAGCGCCATCGCCTTGAGACCCTCGGCCATGTCGGTTTCGTACACCCGGTCCAGATGCACCGCGGTGGCGGACTGCTTGAGAATCAGGTCCACCATGCGCCCCAGGTAGGCGCCGGGCGCATAACCCAGATAGGGCAACGGCTGGTTGGGGCGGCCCGGCAGCTTGAACATGGGGCTGCCGTCCGCATCGGGTTTCGCGTAGGGAGACAGCGCCTCCTGCCCCAAACTCACCATCTCATAGCGCTCGGCGTCGAGCTGAAAAGGCTGCGAGCTGTGGTGGTAGGAAATCAGTACGTCGCAACTGCCTTCGACCAGGCGCATCACCGCATCGTGCACGTTCAGCGCGATGAGCCGGCTCTTGATCGGCCCGAACTTCTCGCGCAGACGCGACACCCATGCCGGGAAAAAGGTGAAAGCGAGCGTGTGCGGCACCGCGAATTCGATCACGTCCTGCCCGGCCGAGGTATGGCCGCGCAACATGGCCCGCGTGCTTTGCAGTGCCTGCAGCATTTCCATCGACTGGTCGTACAGCGTCTCGCCGGCTGGCGTCAGGCGCGTGGGGTACGAGCTGCGGTCCACCAGATCCGTGCCGGCCCAGGCCTCCAGCGCCTGGATGCGCCGCGAAAACGCCGGCTGCGTGACGTGGCGCAACTGCGCGGAGCGGCTGAAACTGCGCGTTTCCGCCAGGCTGACAAAGTCCTCAAGCCATTTGGTTTCCATCGCGCGGATTATGCGGCTGGGGGCCGCCCGAAAATGGCCCAATAATGGAACTCGCTCAACATGAAAGGGCCAATGCCAGTCAAATCAACCGAGGAACACGGCCGCAATGCCCAGCTGGAGGCGCAGGAGCGGGCCGCCACGACGACCCCGCACAGCCAGCCGCTCTCCATCCTGGCGCTGACGGTCCTCGGCGTGGTGTACGGCGACATTGGCACCAGTCCGATCTACGCCTTGCGCGAGTGTTTCACCGGCAAGCACCCCGTCCCCATCACGCAGGGAAACGTGCTCGGCATTTTGTCGCTTGTCTCCTGGACGCTGATCCTGGTGATATCGCTCAAATACATGACCTATGTACTGCGCGCGGACAATCGCGGCGAAGGCGGCACCTTCGCGCTGCTGGCGCTGCTCCGGCCCAAACAGGATCAAGCACGGCGCCTCCGGCGGGCCCTGATGCTGCTCGGCATTCTGGGCGCCTCGATGCTGTATGGCGGCGCCATGATCACGCCGGCGATCTCGGTGCTGAGCGCGGTGGAGGGTCTGCAACTGGCCGCGCCAGCCCTGCACCGGTATGTAGTGCCCATTACCGTGCTCATCCTGGTCTTGCTGTTTTCGGTGCAGCGCCGCGGTACCGCCGTGGTGGGTGCGGTTTTTGGTCCGGTCATGCTGATCTGGTTCGCCGTGCTCGCGTTGCTGGGACTGCGTGGCATCCTGCAAGCACCGGAAGTGCTGCTGGCGCTGAACCCGTGGTATGCGGTCCGGTTCTTCGCCCACAACGGGGTCACGGGTTATCTGGTCCTGTATGCCGTGTTCCTGGTCGCCACCGGCGGTGAGGCGCTGTATGCAGACCTGGGTCACTTTGGCCGCCAGCCGATTCGACGGGTCTGGTTTTCATTCGTGCTGCCCGCACTGCTGCTCAATTACTTCGGGCAAGGCGCGCTGTTGCTGGACGAGGCCGGCCACAGCCTGCATCCATTCTTTCACCTGGCCCCCGTCTGGGGGCTATACCCGTTGATCATTCTCGCCACCGCCGCAACCTGTATCGCCTCTCAGGCCGTTATTACCGGCGCCTATTCGCTGACACGCCAGGCCATGCAGCTCGGCCTGTTTCCGCGCCTCACGGTGGCGCAGACATCGGCGCAGGCACGGGGACAGATTTACATGCCCGCCGTGAATTCAGTACTGATGATTGCCGCAATCGGCCTCGTCCTTGCCTTTCGCTCATCGGGCAATCTGGCCGCTGCTTACGGCGTCGCAGTCAACTCCACCATGGCGATCACCACGGTACTGGCGTTCAATGTTGCGCGCGAGCGCGGCCACTGGCGCTTGCGCTCCACACTCGCGTTTCTGGTGGTGTTTCTGGCGATCGACCTCGGTTTCATGGGCTCCAATCTGCTCACCATCCCCGATGGGGGCTGGCTGCCATTGGTGATCGGTGCTGCGCTCTTTGCCGTCATGACCACCTGGCGGCGCGGCGCGACCCTACTGGCCGAACAGATTGCCAGCAGCACAACGAATCTGGCGACCTTCATCGGACGCCTGAAAGGCGAACAGATCCCCCGGATTCCGGGTACCGCGATCTTTGTGACGGGGCGCCTGGAGCAGGCACCGCCGTCATTGCAAAAGCTGGTGCGGCACACCGGCGTCGTGTACGAGACCGTGATCCTGCTCACGGTCATCATCGAGCCGGTCCCGGCCACCAGCGTAGACGAGCGCATCGAGCTGACCCAGGTCGACGCGGGTTTCTACCGGATCGTGTTGCGCTATGGCTTCATGCAGACGCCCAACATCCCGTCCGAATTGAGTGCCTGCGCCGAACTCGGCCTGCCGCTGGAGCTGGACCAGTTGCACTACATCATTGGTCAGGTCGACCTGCTGGCTGGCCGCAAACGCCATGGCATGGTGCTTTGGCGCGACAAGCTGTTTGTATGGATGGCCAGAAACACGCAGGAGGTGACCGCGAACTACCAAATCCCCGCGGACCAGGTGATGACGGTGGGGCTGCAGGTCGGGATTTAACAATCGCGCCAGCCGATGTGGCTCTCAGAACGCACTCTTCACCACGCCCCCATCGACGCGCAGGGCGGCACCCGTGGTGGCCGAGGCCAGCGGACTGGCGATATACGTCACCAAAGACGCCACTTCCTCCGGCGACGCGAACCGCTTGATGAGCGATGTCGGGCGGGCCTTCTTGAAGAACTCATGCTCGATATCACTGAACGACTTTCCACCCGACTTTGCCAGTGCTTCCACAAAATCGCCCACCCCGCGGGACCTGGTCGGGCCTGGCAGAACACTGTTGACCGTGATACCCGTGCCCGCAACCGATTCAGCCAGCCCCCGCGAGACGGCCAGTTGCGCGGTCTTGGTCATGCCGTAGTGAATCATTTCGACGGGAATCTGCACCGCACTCTCGCTGGAAATGAAGATGATGCGCCCCCAGTTCGCGCGCCGCATGGCGGGCAGGCACAGGCGGGCCAGACGCACGCCGCTGAGCACGTTGACCTCGAAAAACCGAACCCAGTCGGCATCGGGAATCTGCTCAAAGGGCTTGGGTTCAAAAATGCCAAGATTGTTCACGAGTATTTCGATCCCCGGATGCCGTTGCACAAGCTCCTCGGCGGCAACAGCCGTGCCGAGATCGCCGGCAAACCCGTAAACTGTGCCGCCTGTCGCGGACTTGATTTTCGACACCGCGTCATCGACCGCCGCCTGTTTACGCCCATTGACAATGACCTGGGCGCCTTCGCCAGCCATCGCCGCGGCGATGGCGTAGCCAATCCCCGCCGTACTGCCCGACACCAGTGCGAGCTTGTTCGTCAGTTTCAAATCCATAACATCCAATCTTTCGAGAAAACAGGGAGCGCCTGCGCCACGCAGTAGTCACCTATCTGCCAGATGTTGCCCGAACCGCCGCTGGGCATCGGTCAGATGCTGAATCAGCACGTGCGACACCACGTTGACGCCGATGCCTGCCAGGAACGCGGGAAGCACATACAAACCTACCGTTATTTCCGAGTCAAATACAGCGTCGTCTGCCAATGACGGCGTCAGCTTCGCCATGCGTGCCAACGTCTGCAGCAGATAGAAGTCGAATCCGGCAATGACCACCAGCAGCACACCCAGGAGCAGCACCGTGTTGCGCGACACTGCCCGCACCGTGAGACATGTCCAAACGATGGCACCGGGTACTACAAAAGAAAATAAAACGAGCAGCCAGAACTGGAGCTCAACAAAAACAGTATCGTTCATAGACTGATTGACTTTGGAGCGCGGATCCCTGAAGCGATCAGGCATTCAATTCTGGAGCTGAATCAACCAGGTGTCCATGGGTTGGCCGGATCAGCGGTGGCCATATCGCCTGCGAAACTCTTGGATGGCACGAAGCGCCGAGATGCCATTGGGCGAGATCACATCGGCCACGCGCCAGCAACTCTGCGGCGCCCCGCGCTCCAATTGGACCGTGGCAGACTGCGTCGTGCGTTGGGTGCGATCCAGCGCAAATGTATATCGCACGGTCACGGCAGCATGGTCGCCGTGGCGGGATACCTGAGCAAACCGAATGGGTGGGAGGGCGTCACCGTCCTGGGCACCAGTTCAGGGGTCGGAGCCGATGGCGCACTCATCACCCGCCGCACACCCGGTTCGGGAACAGGTGCTGAATCATCGCGTGTGCACGACGGTATTGCTGATCCGGTACGACCCCGGCCGGGTGAAGTGGATGCGGATGTGATGCACAACGTTGTCTTCGTCATGCTCAAACGTGGCGACGAGTTCGACCGAACTTCGCCCTTCTTTTTTGACGCACCGTGCAGCACTCACCAGGTATTGCCCGTGATCGTCATTCAACTCGCGCACGGGCGTAGTCTGAAGCAGCTCGAGGTTCAAGTTCGAGTCCGTCACCGTCTCTTGTATCGGCTGGATATAGACCTCGGTTCCGACGCCACCGCTCACGTCGACCAGCACGATACGGTAGTACCCTTCGCGGCCAGACTCCGACCAATGGCCGCAAGTGAAAATCTGGTGAATTTGAATCGGGATGGGCTCGACGATGCCGAGCGCCTGGGAATTGATCGCCGCCGCCGGACGGGTTGCCAAAAGGCCGGCGATGAGCACCAGCGCCAGCGATGCCGTGGTGGTGCGCACGGGATTCGACGTTGGCGCTACGCGCGGTGCCCGGCCCGATCCACACCAGGCGGAATGGCGTACGTCCCCACGACATGCGCAACTGCCTCGTCAGAGCCCTCGGAATAAAGCGTCACCTCTCCCACGGCCAGGGTTCTGCCCAGTTTCAGGAGCTTGCAGACGCCGACGACAGGGCGGCTCGCCACCGGTTTGCGCAGGAAGTTGATCGTCAGGCTGGAGGTCACGGTCAGCGGGACAATCCCAATCTCGCCGAGGATCGCCACGTACAGCGCAAAATCGGCCGTAGCCATGAGCACGGGGCCCGAGACCGTGCCGCCAGGTCGCAGCTCGGCCTGCCCCACAGGGTGCAAAACAGTGGCGCTCCCGCCTCCAACCTCCAGTACCACGCACTTCGCCTGCGGGAACTCTTTCTCGACGAACTCCGCGATCTCTTCTTTGCTGACCATGAATGCACGCTCCTATGGGGTAACAGTGTCTTGGGTCGGGAGGATACCCGTCCACGAATTGTCAGGCATGGCCCCTTGGCCGACGCACGCCAAACTCGATATGGCAGAACCCGGTCGCGGGCGTGCCCGAGTGGGCGGTGTTGCCGGTCGCGCAGACATTCAGAACCTGGTCTCGAGCGTTCTTGAAGTCATTGGTCGAGAAGGTCACCCCTGAAGAAACTCCAGGCGCTGCCGTCATGCAGATAGAAGTGCCCATCCGCGCAGAAGTCTTTGCCGGGAAAGTATTCGCGATAGGCCCTGGGCACCAGCCGTTCAAGCTGCGCGTCTGTCAATTCCTCGAATTGTTCGGGAGTGATGGCTTGTCCGACACGAAGTCTTTGTGGTTCCATGGTCGGGAATTCCAATCAAGCATCCGGGTCGCGAAAGATCAGTTCCACACCATTGCCGGCCGGGTCTTTCAGGAAGAACTGGACCCGCCGGGTACCGGGTACTTCGGTGGCCCGGTAGTGCAGCTTGCGGCGCACCAGCAGGGCCTCCACTTCAGCGCGGTTGGTGCAA
>SCRU01000163.1 GCA_004323695.1 Burkholderiaceae bacterium | reverse complement strand
GCTGGCGCGGCTCGATGACAAGCAGCGCGGCGAGCTGAGCCGGGCGCTGGGGTCGGCGCCGCCGTCGGCTGCGTCCTTGCTGGCCGCGCTGGAGAGCCCGCTGGCGCTGCCCGCGTCGTCACCGGTGCGCGAGATGCTGCTGCGCTGCGCCGCCCATTATCTGGCGCAGGGTTGGACCGACGGCAAGCCGGCGGATGCGGTGGCGCGCTTCCATCTGGGCAATGGCGCCCGTGTGGAACGCCTCAACTGGGGTGCCGACCCCTCAGCCGAGGGCATCAAGCAATCCTGGGGCCTGATGGTCAATTACCTGTATGACCTCAAGCGGCTCGACAAGCACCGCGCACTGCTGGCGCAGGGGACGATTCCGGCCTCCGGCGAGATCGAGAGTCTGCATTTCGCACGCCGGTGAAGCCGCAGCGCGCGCCCGTGAACCCATGAGCGGAACCGTCGAAGTCCAGCAGCAGGGCGGCGTGGCCTGCGTCACGCTGCGCCACCCGGGCAAGCTGAACGCCATGTCGCGCGCCATGTGGCGTGGTTTGCGCTGTATTTTCGAGAGTCTCCAACGGGCCAGCGATGTGCGATGCGTGCTCGTTCGGGGCGAAGGCAGCGACTTTTGCGCGGGCGGAGATATTGCCGAATACCCGGCATTCCGCTTCGACGAATCCAGTCTGCGCGACTTTCATGAAAACGATGTCTGGGGAGCGCTGCAGGCCATGCTCGACTGCGACCTGCCGATCGTCGCGCAGATCGAGGGCAACTGCATGGGCGCCGGCGTCGAGATCGCGTGCTGCTGCGACATCCGCATCGCTGCCACATCTGCCCGCTTTGGCGCGCCGATCGCCCGGCTGGGGTTTCCGATGGCGCCGCGCGAGGCCGCGCTGGTGCTGCGCGAGGCCGGCGCGTTGACGGCGCGCGAAATGTTGCTGCAGGCAGCGGTGCTGGGCGCGGCGGAGATGAAGACGCGCGGCTTCCTCAACCATGTGGTCGCGGACGGTGCCGCCGCCGAGACGGCGCTGGCCACGGCCAGCCAGGTGGCGGCCTTGGCGCCGCAGGCGGCGCGCCTGAACAAGCGCACGCTTCGTGCATTGAATCAAGCGCCAGCCCTGTGGGGAAAACACTATGAAGCTATGGATTCAATAGTGAACGCATACCGGTACGCCGACAGCGCCGAACACCGCGAAGGCATCGGCGCCTTCATGCAAAAACGCAAGCCCGTGTTTTAACCATTCGGAAATGCCATGAACCCCTCCAACCCGACCCCCGGAAACCAGAACCTGTTTGCGGCGCTGCGCGCCGCCTTTCCCGCCGACCTGGACGCGGTCGCTGTGGAAACCGATACGGGCCTGGAATATTCGTGGCGCGACCTGGACCGCGCCACGGCCATGATCGCCAACCTGCTGGCCTCGCTCGATCTGCCTGAGGGCTCCCGCATCGCGGTGCAGGTGGAGAAGTCGGTGGAGGCCATGCTGCTGTACCTGGCCACGCTGCGGGCGGGCTATGTGTACCTGCCGCTGAACACGGCCTATCAGAGCGCCGAGATCGAATACTTCATCGGCAATGCCGAACCGGCCGTGGTGGTATGCACCGGCAAGAACTTCAGCTGGGTCAGCAAGATCGCGTTCAGGGCCGGCACCCGCCATGTGTTCACGCTGGGGGATGACCGCACCGGTTCCTTGCTGGAGCGTGCCGCTCACCTTGGCGACCGGCACGCGGTGGCGCAGAAGTCGGCCGACGATCTGGCCGTCATCATCTACACCAGCGGCACCACGGGGCGCAGCAAGGGCGCCATGCTCACGCACGGAAACATGCTGAGCAACGCCCTGGTGCTCAAGGACTACTGGGGCTGGAGGCGCGATGACGTACTGATACACGCGTTGCCGATCTTCCATGTGCACGGCCTGTTCGTCGCGATCCATGGCGCGCTGCTGGCTGGTTGCCAGATGATCTGGTTCCACAAGTTCGATGCCGGACAGGTGGTGGCACGACTGCCGCAGGCGACCATATTCATGGGCGTGCCGACACTGTACGTGCGCATGCTGGCCGAGCCGGCGCTGTCCCGGGACGCCGCGCGCGCAATGCGGCTTTTCATCTCGGGTTCGGCGCCAATGCTGATCGAAACCTTCAACGCCTGGCGCGAGCGGACGGGGCACACCATCCTGGAGCGCTACGGCATGAGCGAGACGGTCATGCTGACGTCCAATCCCTACCACGCAGAGCACGGCGAGCGCCGCGGCGGCACGGTAGGTTTTCCATTGCCCGGCGTGTCGCTGCGCGTGCAGGACGATGCGGGCCGGCCTGTGCCCGCCGGCGAGACCGGCGCCATCGTGGTGAAAGGCCCGAATGTGTTCAAGGGCTACTGGCGCATGCCCGAGAAGACACGCGAAGAGTTCACGCCGGATGGCTTCTTCAAGACCGGCGACGTTGGCGTGCGCGATGCGCGCGGCTACGTGACCATCGTGGGCCGGGCCAAGGACCTGATCATCAGCGGCGGCTACAACGTGTACCCGGCCGAGATCGAGAGCTTCATCAACGAGTTGCCGGGCGTGGCCGAGAGCGCGGTGGTCGGCGTTCCGCACCCCGATTTTGGCGAAGTGGGGGTGGCCGTCGTGGTCCCGAAACCGGGCCAGACGGTGGAGCCGGACCGCATCATGGCGCGGCTCAAAGACCACCTGGCGAATTTCAAGATTCCCAAGCGCTGCTTCGTCGCCGGCGAGCTGCCGCGCAACGCCATGGGCAAGGTGCAAAAGAAGGTACTGCGCGAGCAGCACAAGGCGCTGTTCGTTCGCGCGTAAGACCGCAGGGAAATTCAGGTGCTACAAAATGCCTAGCGGCTGATTATTTATTCATCCGGGCTGCAGGCCAACTCTGTGAAGAATTCAGCGCAGCACGAGCACCGGGATGTGCGAATGGGTCAGCACGTGCTGCGTTTCGCTGCCCAGCAGCACGCGCTGGATGCCGCGCCGGCCGTGCGAAGCCATCACGATCAGATCGCAATCGTATTTCTTCGCGGCGGCGATCACGGCCTCGGCCACCAGGTCGGCCCGCGACGTCACGGCCCGCGCGACGACGCCCCTGGCCGCGGCGCTGGCCTTGATTGCATCGACGACGGCCTGCGCCTGCTCGCTCCACTGGGCTTCCACCCGCGCGATGTCCTGCGGGTCGAGCGACAGCGCGCCTTCGAAATAGCTTTGCGGGTAGCGCGGCACCACGTTCAGCGCCACCAGCTGCGCGTGCATGAGCGCGGCCAGCTCGATCGCGCTGGCCACGGCTTTTTCGGAGAGAGGGGAACCGTCGGTGGTGACAAGAATGCGTTGGTACATGGCGGCGAAATCCAGGTGATGTTGGCGTTCGCAGCTTAGCGCAGGCGCCGGGCATTGTCTTGATTCAGATCAAGAGATTCCTGTTCGTGCGGAAATCACTGGCAGGCCGGAGGCGTGGCGATGCGCTGCAAGGCCGCCGAATCGAGGATGCGGATATGCCGCTGGCGGACCTCGACAATGCCGTCTTCGGAAAATCTGGAGAAGGTGCGGCTCACGGTCTCCAACTTGAGGCCGAGATAGCTGCCGATCTCCTCGCGCGTCATGCGCAGCACCAGCTCGCGGGCCGAGAAGCCGCGCGCGTGCAGGCGTTGCGTGAGGTTCAGCAGGAAGGCCGCGAGCCGCTCCTCGGCCCGCATGCTGCCCAGCAGCAGCATCACACCGTTTTCCCGCACGATCTCGCGGCTCATGATCCGATGCATATGGTGTTGCAGGGCGCCGACCTCGCGCGACAGCTCCTCGATCCGCTCGAAAGGCATCACGCAAACCTCCGCGTCCTCCAGGGCGATGGCATTGCAGGTATGGCGGTCGTTCACGATGCCGTCCAACCCCACGATTTCCCCGGCCATCTGGAACCCGGTGACCTGGTCCCGCCCGTCGTTGGACGCCACGCAGGTCTTGAAGAAGCCGGTGCGAATGGCGTACAGCGAGGTGAACTTGTCGCCATCATGAAACAGCGTGGTCCCGCGCTTGACCTTGCGCCGGGTGTCCACCAGTTCGTCAATGCGGCTCATCTCCTGCGCGTTCAGGCCCAGGGGCATGCACAGCTCGCGCAAATTGCAGTTGGAGCAGGCCACCTTGATCGCGTGCGGCTTCATGTCCAGCGGCGCGAGGCCGCCTCTCGGGCTCGCGGCGGGCCTGCCGGCGGTCTTCGGGGCCGGATCAGGCATGGGGTTTCCGGGATGAGTTTTCGCGCATGGACTTGGGGGATGGGCAGGCACCGTTATATCAAAGCAGCGCGGGCTCCATCAACAACCTCTTGAGGAAGATGGGCGCTCGGCAAGCTACGATGCCGGGGCGGACGGGCGCAGGCCCATTTGCAGCAGTTCGCGCTCGCCCAGGGGCGTAATGTGGACCACCCGGCTGTGCTTCTTGCGCGCGATCCAGTTCAGCCCGGTGAGCCGCTCGGCCAGGGCCGCGCCGAGCGCGCCGCCCAGGTGGTCCTGCCGCTCCGACCAGTCCAGACAACGGCAGGCAAACTGGCGGCGGCGGCGCTGCGCCTCTTCCAGGTCGATCCCGAGCGCCGAAAAGGCCCTGGAGCCGCGCGTTGACGCCTGCAGCATCTTGGCGTCGGCGCCCGCTTGCGGCACCAGCCAGCGCTTTTTCAGCATCAGCGCCAGCAGGCCGGTGCCCAGAGTGCCCGCCAGGTGGTCGTAGCAATAGCGCGCCTGGCGAATCGGCTCCGGATTGGCGGTTTGCAGCGGCCTCGCGCGCTGCGGCGCCACGCGCATCAGGGTCTCGACCAGGAGGGCCACCTGTTCCGACGCCAGACGGAAATACTTGTGCCGCCCTTGCGCCGTGCAGGCCACGAGTCCGTCGTCCATCAACCGCCGCAGGTGCGAGGTCGCCGTGGCCGGCTCGATGCCGGCGCCCAGCGAGAGCTCCTTGGCCGTCAGTGCACGCCCCTCCATCAGCAACGCCAGCATCTGGATGCGGCGCGGGTCGCCCACGGCGGTGGCAATGCGGGGCAGGTCGGGTTCTGCATTCATGATTTGATGATAAACGTACTGTTGCTGCTCGACAAGGCCAGGCGATCCCGCGACACTGCTCGCATTGCCACCGTGCTCGCCAAGGTACCGACCATGATTCAACATCGCACCGAATTTCCATGCCGGCGTGGCGGGGTTGACCATGCACGCGGCTGATGCTCCGGCGCCACCGGTCGATGCGATCGCGGCTGCCAGTCACCCAAACCCCTATGGCTACTACCAGCGCCTGCGCGAGCGCACGCCGCTGTACTTCGACACGGGGTTGAACCTCTGGGTGGCCGGCAGCTACGCTGCCATTGCCGAAGCCCTCGTGTCGCCGTCCTTGCGCGTGCGCCCGTTGAGCGAGCCCGTGCCGCGCGCGCTGGCCGGCGGCCCTGCGGGCGACGTGTTCGCGAACCTCGTGCGCATGAACGACGGTGCGTTCCATGCCGCGCACAAGCCGTCCCTTCGGCAGCGCGCGCAGCGCTGGAAGATGGACCAGGTGGCCCGCGCGAGCTGTGAGGCCACGCGCGCGCTACGGCCGTCGCTGGGCGCAAACGACTTTCTCACGGCGCTGCCGGCGCAGGGCATGGCGTGCCTGCTCGGTGTGCCCGGCCCGCAGCTGCGGCAAACCACACAGTGGGCGCATGAATTCAGCGCCGGCATCGCGGGTGGCGCATCGGTAGAGGCCGTGGTGCTGGCCCACGCAGCGGCGGCGGGCCTGCTGGCTCAAGGCGTGGCGCTGGGCCTGGACGCGGCGCAGGCGGCGAATCGCATCGCGCTGATGCAGCAGTCGCTCGATGCCACCGCCGCCCTGCTCGGGAATACGGTCCATCTGCTGCGGCAGCGACCGGAGATGGCAGAGCAGATTGACGCAGCGCCGGACCTGACGCGCGAACTCGTGGCCGAGGTGGTGCGCTGGGACGCGCCGGTGCAGAACACCCGACGCTTTGCTGCGGAAGATCTCGTACTGTGCGGCGAGCGGATTCGCGAGGGCGAGGGCCTGCTGCTGGTGCTGGCCAGTGCGAACCGCGACCCGGCGCTGAACCCCGACCCCGACCGGTTCGAGGTGCTGCGCCCACAGCGCCGCCACCTGACCTTCGGCGCCGGCGTGCACGCGTGCCCTGCAGAAGAGATAGCTATTGAAATAGTAGCTAAATGCATAAACACCATAAGGGGTGAAGGCACATTTGATGCATATTTTGGGTACATTCTCGGGTACCGGTCGCTGCCGAATGTGCGGATTCCCGTGTTCGCCCCATCGTCCACGAGCGTGCCATCGCCATGAAAGCCGTTCCGTCGGATTCGACGGGCCCTCGAGAAGCCATCCGGCTGGCCGAACCGGGACAGCCCACGCTGGCGCTGCAGGTGCAGCGCGCAACGGCCGAGGCCACCGGGCACGGCGACGTGATTTATGTTCACGGTGCGACTTTTGGGGCCGATCTGTCGATCTTCCATCGCTTCGATGGCCACTCCTGGGCGGATGAAATCAAACAGATTGGCCTGTCCGCCTGGGGCTTCGATTTCGCGGGATACGGCGCGTCGGATCGTTATGCCCAGCGTGACGACGGACTGCCTGCAGGGCGTCTACAGGATGCCGCCGCGCAGTTGCGTCGTGTCGTCGCCGCCGTGCGGGCACGTAACGGCGACCGCCCGGTCACGCTGATCGGGCATTCGTGGGGTGGGTCGGTTGCTGCGCACTATGCCGGCATTTGTCCGCAGGATGTTCAAGCGCTGGTGCTGTTCGCACCGATCGTGCTCCGGGAACCCGTTGCCGGCCTTGCACCGGCATCACCGCCGTCATCGCATTACCCGGTCACCTTGCTGGGCCAGTACCGCCGCTTCATCGAGGATGTTCCGCGCGGGCAGCCGCAGGTGCTGGACGAAGCACATTTCCTTGCATGGGGTGCCCGGTATCTGGCCAGCGACGCCACGAGCGCGCATCGCGTGCCGCCCTCGGTGATCACGCCATCGGGCCCACTGGCCGACATTGGCGCGCTGTGGTCGGGGCAGGCGCTGTACGACCCCGGCAGGATCGTGGCGCCCACCCTGCTGGCGCGCGGCGCCTGGGATGCGCTGTGCACCGATGCCGATGCGGGCTACCTGCTGGGCGCCGTGGCAAGCCGGAACAGGGAGGACGCCAGGATCGAGCGCGGCACCCATTTGCTGCACCTGGAGTCGCAGCGCACGGTGCTGCACGCCCGCGTCAACGTGTTTCTGCAAGGAGTCATGAAATGATCGCCGTTATTTTTGAGGTCGAACCCAGCGCGCAAGGCTACGACGCCTATCTTGAACACGCCGCCCGGCTGCGCCCGTTGCTGGAGCAGATCGACGGCTTCATCTCGGTCGAGCGCTTCCGCAGCCTGAGCAACCCGAACAAGCTCGTCTCCCTGTCCTTCTGGCGCGACGAGGCGTCGGTGCGTGCCTGGCGGGAGCAAGCCGGGCACCGCGCGACCCAGGCGGCCGGCCGCGCCGGCATCTTCGACGACTACCGATTGCGCGTGGCGAACGTGGTGCGTGACTACGGGTTATACGAGCGCGGCGAAGCCCCGCCGTTTCATGCGCCGGTGGAGCGGCGTCCGCGGTCCTGTCCGGTGTTGCCGCCCACCGAACTGTAGCGGCGGCGCACTGCAGTCAGGCCTACGTCAGGCTCCATTGCCAACGATGCCCATGTCGACGGGGATCTTGATGTAGAACATCTTGAACTGTTCGCCGGCGAGACGCGCGAGGAACTTGTCCGCTTCGTCTTCCTTGAGCGCGAACCCGACTTCGACAAAGAGATCACCAGCCAGTTCGAAGAAATGCTGCTCGTGCAACTTGCCGTGGCGGCCGAACCCGGCAATGGCGCGGAAAGCCGAGCCACCCCGGATGCCCGCCTTTTTGGCATCTTCGAGCAGCCATTCGTAGGCGAGGATGCCTTGATGACGCTGGCTCTCCTGCACGTAGAACTTCAGATAAACGCCTTGCATGTTCAGTCTCCGTTAAATCCTGACGATGGCATTGACGATCAGGATGCCGATCGCCGTGAGCGACAGGGAACCGAACAGGTGAATGCCGATGTGAGCCAGGGCCCACCCATATTCCTGCCGGCTCAGCAGCGTCACGGACTCCAGCGAGAACGTGGAGAAGGTCGTCAGGCCGCCCATGAAGCCCGTGATGAGGAGCAGCCGCCATTCGGGCGCCAGTTCGCTGTAGTGCGTCAGGAGCGCATTGGCTACACCGATCAACAGTCCGCCGATGAGGTTGGCGGCCAGGGTCCCCAGCGGGAGCGTGGGAAACACCGGGTTGAACCAGGCGCCGAGTTGCCAGCGCAGCAAGGCGCCCGCGCCGGCGCCGCCAAAAATTGCGAGAAAGGAAAAGCCGCTCATGTTGTCCTTCTGGTTGAATCGGGCCGAGCGGCCGGTACGACATGGCGGCACATCTTGCGCGGAACCAATAGCCTACACCGGTCCATCCAGACCCACATAGGCATCATCATCCCCAAGGGGCGGTTCTGGAGGAATGCCATCTCCAATGCGAAAATTATATAAGGGCCGTTCCCTGGCCTCCCCATCTTCACTGGAGCCGGTTTCATGTCCGCACACATCAGCAACGTCCGTCCGGCCTGGGACCAGGTCATCGTCGATATCGTCGATTACGCACGCGACTACGAGGTGACGTCCGCGCTGGCCCATGACGCGGCCCGCCTGATTCTGCTGGATGCGCTGGGCTGCGGCCTGGAAGCGCTGGAATACCCGGCCGCCTGCAAGCTGCTCGGCCCGGTGGTCAGGGGCACGGTGGTGCCGCACGGTGCCCGGGTGCCGGGCACGCAGTTCCAGCTCGATCCGGTGCAGGCCGCCTTCAACATCGGCACCCTGATTCGTTGGCTGGACTTCAACGACACCTGGCTGGCGGCCGAATGGGGCCATCCCAGCGACAACCTGGGCGGCATCCTGTCGGTGGCCGACTGGGTGAGCCGCACGGCCGTGGCCGCCAGGAAAATGCCGCTGACGATGCGCGACGTTCTCGCCGCCATCGTCAAGGCGCACGAAATCCAGGGCGTGATCGCGCTGGAGAACTCGTTCAACAAGGTGGGGCTGGACCACGTGCTGCTGGTCAAGGTGGCCTCCACCGCCGTGGTGTCGCAGCTGCTGGGCCTGTCCCGCAACGAGACGCTGGCCGCCGTCTCGCTGGCCTGGGTGGACGGCCAGAGCCTGCGCACCTATCGCCACGCGCCAAATGCCGGGTCCCGCAAGAGCTGGGCGGCTGGCGATGCCACGAGCCGCGCGGTGCGGCTGGCGCTGATGGCGCAGACCGGCGAGATGGGCTACCCGTCGGCGCTCACCGCCAAAACCTGGGGCTTCTATGACGTGCTGTTCAAGGGCCAGCCCTTCAGGTTCCAGCGCTCCTATGGCAGTTACGTGGCGGAAAACGTGCTCTTCAAGATCAGTTTTCCGGCCGAGTTCCACAGCCAGACGGCCGTGGAGGCCGCCGTGATGCTGCACCAGCAGATGAAGGACGCGGGCAAGGCGGTTCAGGATATCGGGAGAATCGTGATTCGCACGCACGAGGCCTGCATCCGCATCATTGACAAGCAGGGGCCGCTCGCCAACCCGGCGGACCGCGATCACTGCATCCAGTACATGGTGGCGGTGCCGCTGATTCGCGGCAACCTCACGGCGGCCGATTACGAGGACGCTGCTGCTGCCGATCCGCGCATCGACGCGCTGCGCGCGAAGATCGAGTGCGTGGAAGATCCGCAGTACACGAAAGACTATCACGACCCCGACAAGCGCAGCATCGCGAATGCGCTCACCGTGGTGTTCAACGACGGCAGCAGGCTTGCCGAAGTCGCGGTCGAATATCCGGTCGGGCACAAGCGCCGCCGCGCAGAGGGGTTGCCGCTGCTCGAAGCCAAGTTTCGCGCCAACCTGGCACGCCGGTTCCCGAAGACGCAGCAGGACGCCATTCTGGCCGTGTCGCTCGATCCCGAGAAGCTCGAAGCGCTGCCGGTGCACGAGTACGTGGACCTCTACATTATTTGACGCCCATGAAGACCAACACCCGTTCGCAATTGCGCGCGCTGGCCGAGGCCCGCCGCGGTGTACTTGTGCCCGGCGCGTTCAACGCGCTCTCGGCCCGCGTGATCGCCGACCTGGGCTTCGAGGCCCTGTACATCACCGGCGCCGGCGTCACCAACATGGCGCTGGGTCTGCCCGACCAGGGCTTCATGGGTCTGGCCGAGATCGCCGGGCACACCGCGCGCATCCGCGACGCGGTCGATCTGCCGCTCATCGTGGACGCCGACACCGGCTTTGGCAACGCGCTCAACGTGCGCCATACCGTGCGCACGCTCGAGCGTGCCGGCGCCGACTGCATCCAGCTCGAAGACCAGGTCGCGCCCAAGCGCTGTGGTCATTTCGCGGGCAAGGAGGTCATCTCCACCGAAGAGGCCGTGAACAAGATCAAGGCCGCCGTCGACGCCCGCAGCGACCCGGATCTGCTCATCATGGCGCGCACCGACGCCTGTGCGGTGCATGGCTTCGAGGCCGCCATCGAGCGCGCCCGGAAGTTCGCCGAGGCGGGCGCCGACATCCTGTTCGTGGAAGCCGTCACCACGGCCGAGCAGATCCGTGCGCTGCCACGTCGCCTGCCGCAACCCCAGCTGATGAACATGGTGATCGGTGGCAGGACGCCGCTGTTCAATGCCGACCAGTTGGCCGAGCTGGGTTTTGGCATCGTGCTGTACGCGAATGCCGCGTTGCAGGGTGCGCTCGTGGGCATGCAAAGGGCCCTGGGCGTGCTGCGTGAAACCGGGCGCCTGAACGAGGACCCGGCGCTGGTGGCGCCGTTTGCCGAGCGCCAGCGCCTGGTCGGCAAGCCAGCGTGGGATGCGCTGGAGCGGCGCTACACCAGCGGCTGAAAGGTGTCTGCGAGTGCTCGCCGGACCCGCATCCTGAACCGGGGTTCAGGTGGGCGAGGGCAGCCTGGCGTTGGGTTCATCTGACGCGAGATGATCACGCTCACCAGGCGATATACCAAGCCCGAGCTCAAAGAGCATTGGTTCAAGGAAATATAAAGCCCGGCTGCACCGCAGACCCGTTCATTGTAGGCGCAGATGCGCCGTTGCGGGGGCTTTTAAAGCAGTTGCCCGTCGACTGACAAGGCACCGTCCAGCCGTTCGATCAGCGCCAGCAACCGGGGGTCCGCGCCTTCGGTGTCCGCCGACGTGACTGCAGTAACGGCGGGCGACGGCGACGGCACTGCGGCGCCTTGCTGGGAAAATTCGGAGGCTAGGTTCAGCGCTGCCAGCACCGCGATGCGGTCGCGCGCCCGGATCTTGCCCGCGTCCCGAATCTTGCACATGGCGGAGTCCACCCGTTCCACCGCGTCGAGCAGGCTGGACTCGCCGCCTTCGGGGCAGCCCAGCAAGTAGCTTTGCCCCATGATCTGGACTTCGAGTTGCTTCATCCGGTTTCTTTCTGGGATGCGCCCGCACCGGCGTCCGGCAGGCGTTCGAGCAGCGCATCGACACGTGCGCGCGCCGCGCTCAGGCGGGATTTCAACGAATCGCGCTCGCGCGCGAGGCTGTCCACCTGTTCGGTCAGCAATGCATTGGTGCGTTGCAATTCGCCATAGCGCATCAGCAAACGCTCGACGCGTTCCGCAATCTGGTCGATGGGGTTCGGATTTGCCATGGCCACCTTGTTGATTCAATACCAATTGTAGGGTTTGTGACAGTGTTTGACCCTACAATTGTTACGTTGGTGCTCGCGGTGTGGTTCACATGCCGCAGTTCAACGGGAAGCAGGAGGGTGCGCTGCCAACAGCAAACCTAACCTGCGCTGCCCCCGCAACGGTAAGCGGACGAATGCCGCTCCCCGGGTTTCAAATCTGGGGATGCATTCAGCTTTCATCATGAGCCACTGAGCGTTTTGAACACGCGCTTGGGAAGGCGATGAAGGCAGTTCCGCCAGCCCGGATACCGGCCATCAAGGTGACTGCACGGTTCCATGAGCCGCGCCGTCGTAACGCTCAAGCACCGGCGGGGACGCCGGCGAGGGCATTTTTGCTGATTGTTCCTTCCATGAAAAGCCGTATTTTCCCCGCGCGCCTTGCCGTGCTGCCCCTGGCGCTCGGCGCCGCATTTCCCGCGCTCGCGCAGAGCCAGTCCGTTCCATCGCTGCAGGAAACCGTGGTGACTGCCAGCGGCATCCGGCAATCGGTGCACGACGCCCTGCCTGCCACCACGCTGATCACGCGTGCCGATATCGATCGCGCCCAGACGCCGGACTTGCTGAGCTTGCTCAGTACCGTGGCGGGCGTGCAGATCGCCCAGACCGGAGGTATGGGCTCGTCTTCCAGCATCTTCATTCGGGGTGCGAATGCCAATCACACGCTGGTGCTGGTTGATGGAGTACCGATCAACAATGTGACACTGGGTACTGCCACCCTGGAGAACTTTCCACTCGCCAATGTGGACCACATCGAGATCGTGCGCGGCAACGTCTCGGCCATCTACGGCAGCGCGGCCCTGGGCGGTGTGATCCAGATATTCACGCGGGAGGCCACGGGCAAGCCGCAAGTGAGCGTGTCCACTCAGGTCGGTTCCTACGGCCTGAAGCAGGTGGACGCCACCGGCTCGGTCAAAACGGCGTCCGGCACCAGTATCGCGGCCACGGCGGAAGCGCTGAACTATCAGGGTTTTCCGGCCATCAACGCGACTCAAACGCCGGGCGCACTGTCCGACGATGATGGCTACACGCGCCGCTCGATGGGCTTGTCGCTGCGCCAGGATCTGGGGGGCGACAAGAGCGTCGGGCTTCGTTTGCGCGACGCCAGTGGCACGCTTCAATACGACCCGGAGCAGAGCCCCGACACCCGGACCTTCCAGTCGAAGTATGCGGAGACCGGGGCGGTCATTGATGGCAAGTTCAAACTGGGGCAAGGTCTGCAGTTGACCGCTGCCCTGACCAACACGGAAGACCGGTACAGCGACGTGGCCGACATGGCCGGCTATTTCAATTCCGTCAGCAATGGCGGCAATGTCGGACTGCTGTGGCAGTTCGCGCCCGGCCAGAAGATCACGGCCGGTGTGGAGACCACGCAGCAATCGGTCCAGAGCGACACCCAGTTCACCAACAACAGTCGCACCGAAAGCAGTGTGCGGCTGGGGTACCTGGGGCAGTTCGGCGAAGGATACCGGCAGGAGCTGCAGGTGAATGTGCGCTCGGACCATTACTCGGACTTCGGAACCGCGAATACCGGCCTGATCGGCTATGCCTATCACTTGACCGACGCCTGGCGCGTGAATGCCACGTATTCCACCGGCTTCAACGCGCCGACTTTCGACCAGCTCTACTATCCCGGCTACAGCAACCCCAACCTGCTGCCCGAGCAACTCAAGTCCAGCGAACTGGGCCTGCAATACGCCGTGGGGGCGCAGCAGGTCCGCGCAACGCTGTTCCACAATGATTACACCAACCTGATTGCGCTGAATAGCGCGTTCGTGCCGTACAACATCGGGCGAGCACGCAATGACGGTGTTGAATTCAGCTATCAGGGCAATTTTGGCGACACCCGCTTGCACGCCGATTTGACGCTGCAGGATCCGAAGGATCTGGCGACCGATACCCAATTGACCCGGCGCGGCCGCACCCTGGCGCACTTCGGGATCAGCCATGACATCGGCGCCTGGACCCTGGGCGGCGAAGTGCGCTACAGCTCCAGCAGTCCCGATACCTCGTACAACCTTTATACGTTCGCGACCGCGCCGGCGGCGCTGCCGGCCTACACGGTAGTTGGTCTGACAGCCAGCTACAAGATCAATCCCGAGTGGACAGCGTTTGGCCGCGTGGACAATCTGTTCAACAGCGACTATGAAACAGTGTATGGCTACAACCAGCCGGGACGCGCGGTGTATGTGGGCTTGCGCTGGCAGCCGAAGTTCTGAGACGGCGCGACTGGATGGAGACAATGGCCTCATGAGCGTCCTGAACATCCATTGGCAGCACGGCCCGCAACGCATCGTGTGCATGACGGAAGAGACCACCGAGTGGCTGTACCTGCTGGGCGAAGAAGCCCGCATCGGCGGCATCTCGGGCTATACCGTGCGCCCGCGCCGCGCACGCGAGGAAAAGCCCAAGGTCAGCGCCTTCATCAACGCCAGGATCGACAAGATTCTGGACCTCAAGCCGGACTGTGTCTTCGGCTTCTCCGACATGCAGGCGGACATTGCGGCGGAGCTGATTCGCCGCGGCGTGCAGGTCACCATCTTCAACCAGCGCAGCGTGGCCGAGATTTTTTCGATGCTCGAGCAGGTGGCCGCGATAGTGGGCCAGGTGGAGCGCGGCCGGACGCTGCTGCAAGGCATGCTGGAGAAGCTGCAAGCCATCGAACAGGCCGCTGCCGCCTTGCCGCGCCGCCCGCGCGTTTATTTCGAGGAATGGGACGAGCCGCACATCAGCGCGATCCGCTGGGTCTCGGAGCTGATCGGCATTGCCGGCGGTGACGACTGCTTTCCGGAACTGGCGCTGCAAGCCGGTGGCAAGAACCGCATCATTGCCGATGGGCTGGAGATCGTGCGGCGCAACCCCGACATCATCATCGGCTCGTGGTGCGGCAAGAAATTCCGGCCCGAGAAGGTTGCAGCGCGCGCGGGCTGGCAGGATGTGAATGCGGTCCGCACCGGCCAGCTGTTCGAGGTCAAGTCCGCCGACATCCTGCAGCCTGGTCCGGCGGCGCTAACCGACGGCGTGGCGCACCTGCACCGCATCGTCATGGCGTGGAGTGCCGAGCATGGCTGAGCCGTTGACCCTGGCGCGCAGCGAACTGATTCTGGGCGGCCAGAAGAGCGGCAAGTCGCGCCGTGCCGAAGCGCTGGCGATGGCCTGGCTGGCGCAATCCACGGAACACCGCGCAGTCTTCATCGCCACGGCGCAGGCATGGGATGACGAGATGGCCGGGCGCATCGCGCGGCATCGACAGGACCGCGCTGATCGCGTGCCGGCCATGGCCACGGTGGAAGAGTCGCTGCAGTTGGCACAGGCGATGCACGCGCACAGCCGGCCCGACACCCTGCTGGTCGTTGATTGCCTTACGCTGTGGCTGACCAACGTCCTGATGCCGGCCACCGGGCACTCGGGCCATGGGGAAGGCATGGATCCGAAATTTAAGAGAAAAGTGCCTGTAGCCCTTGATGGTCTTGCGCAAGTAGCTACGTTTTTGGAAGTGATCCGCCATTCGCCCAGCCCCGTGGTATTGGTCAGCAACGAGATCGGGCTGGGCGTGATTCCGCTGGGACGCGACGTGCGCGGCTTCGTCGACGCGTTGGGTCGCCTCAACCAGGACGTGGCCCAAGTGTGCCAACGCGTCACGCTGATGGTGGCGGGCGTGCCGGTCCTGATCAAGAGTAGCGCCAAGGCCCCATGAAGAAATTGCTCGCGCTCGTTCTCGCGCTCTGCACGCTGCTGGGCTCGCACGTCGCGTTCGCCCTGCAAGTCACCGATGACCGCGGCGTCACCGTCACGCTGGCGCACCCGCCGCGGCGCATCGTGAGCCTGCTGCCCTCGCTCACCGAGAGCGTGTGCGCGCTCGGCGCGTGCGCGCGCCTGGTAGGGGTGGACCGCTACTCCAACTACCCGTCCAGCGTGCGTGCGCTGCCACAGGTGGGCGGCGGGCTCGATCCCAACATCGAGGCGATCGTCGCGCTGCGGCCTGATGTGGTGCTGCTGGCCACCTCGTCGCGTGCTGCCCAGCGCCTCGAATCGCTGGGCCTGAAGGTGGTGGCGCTGGAGCCCCGCAACTATGCCGACGTGCGCCGCGTGCTGGACAAGATCGGCGAGTTGCTGCAGGTGCCCGGTGCGCCGGCCGTCTGGCGCGCGATCGACGCCGGCGTGGCGGTCGCTGCGCAATCGCTGCCGGCGCGGGTGCGGCACACCCGGGTTTATTTCGAGGTGAATGGCGGGCCGTATGCGGCGGGCGCATCGTCCTTCATTGGCGAGACCCTGGCGCGGCTCGGCGTGCAGGACATCGTGCCGGCGGCGCTGGGGCCGTTTCCCAAACTCAACCCCGAGTACGTGGTGCGCGCCGATCCGGACCTGATCATGGTCGGCGAGCGCAGCGCGCAGGGTCTCGCGCAGCGCCCCGGCTGGGCTGACATGCGGGCGATCCGTGGACAGCACATCTGCGTGTTCAACGCGCAGCAGATGGACGTGCTCATCCGTCCGGGGCCGCGTATCGCGCAGGCGGCCCGCCTGATGGCACAGTGCCTGCGGGACAAGGCGCCATGATCGCAACGCTGCGCGATGTGACCGGTCATGCGCGTACCGCGCTCCTGCTGGGCGCCGGTTTGTTGCTGCTTAGTCTGGCCTTGCTGCTGCTGGGCGGTACCGCGGGCAGCACCGGATTCGAGAGCCTGCGCCAACTGCTGGGGGCCGGTCACGATCCGGTGGCGCGGCAAATCGTGTGGGATATCCGCTTGCCGCGCACGGCGGGCGCGTGGCTGGCAGGCGCCTTGCTGGGGCTGGCGGGTGCGGTGGCGCAGGGGCTGTTTCGCAACCCGCTGGCGGACCCCTATTTGCTGGGCAGTGCTTCGGGCGCGTCGCTTGCCGTGGCGGGCGCCATGGCGCTGTTCGGCGCGTCGCCGCTGGCCACACCATGGTTGGTGCGCCTGGGCCTGACCGGGGCCGCCTTTGTCGGCGCGGTCGCGGCCGTGCTGCTGACGCTGCTGCTGGCGCAAGGCGTGCAGCACACGCTGCGCCTGCTGTTGGCCGGTGTGATTGTGGGCGTGGTGCTGGGCGCCCTGACGGCCCTGATCATGCTACTGGTGCCCGAGGTCCAGCAGACCCTGCAGGCCTTCATGCTGGGCAGCACGGCCTTTGTCGGCTGGAATTCGTGTGCCCTGATGGCAGGCGCCTGGCTGGCCTGCATGGTGGCGGCCTGGATGCTGAGCCATGCGCTGGACGGCCTGGCGTTGGGCGAAGCCACGGCGCTGAGCCTGGGCCTGCCGCTGCCGGCCATGCGCGCCGCGCTGGTGGTGGTGCTGGCGCTGGCGACGGGCGCCGCGGTGGCCCAGACGGGTCTGATCGCCTTCGTGGGTCTGGCAGCGCCGCATCTGGTGCGCTCGGTCGTGAAGACCACGCACGGGCGTCTGATCCTTCTGTCCAGCCTGATGGGGGGCGTGTTGCTGCTGGCGGCCGACATTCTGGCGCGCGCGTTGATTGCGCCGCAGGAACTGCCCGTCGGCGTGCTCACGGCCGTGCTGGGCGGCAGCTACCTTCTGTGGCTCATGTACCGGCGCACGGGCTACGGGCAGCTCTCATGACCACCATGCCGGCCGCCATCGTGCCCACTGCGCTCGGCGCGCGCGCCATCCGGGCGGCGCTCGGTCATGCCGAGGTGCTGCACGGGGTTGACCTGTCGATTGCGCAGGCCCGCTGGACCAGCGTCGTCGGGCCCAACGGCGCCGGAAAATCGACCTTGCTCAAGGTGCTGGCGGGCCTGTTACCGCACGCCGGCCAGGTGACGTTGCTGGGCCGGCCGCTGGCCAATCTGGCGGGTCGCACTCGCGCGCAGCAACTCTCCTGGCTCGGCCAGAATGAGGCGAGCGCGGACGATTTGACGGCTTACGACGTCGTCATGCTCGGGCGTCTGCCGCACCAGGCCTGGCTGGCGCCGCCCAGCGAACTGGACCGGGTCGAGGTGGAGCGGGCGCTGCGGGGCACCCAGGCCTGGGACTGGCGCAGCCGCCCCTTGAGTCAACTGTCCGGCGGCGAGCGCCAGCGTGTGCTGCTGGCGCGCGCGCTCGCCGTACAGGCGCAAGTGCTGTTGATGGACGAGCCGCTGGCCAATCTGGATCCGCCGCATCAGGCCGACTGGCTGGTGCTGGTGCGCCAACTGGTGGCCGACGGTAAAACCGTGGTCAGCGTGCTGCACGAAATCTCGATGGCACTGCAGGCTGACGAGATGGTCGTGATGAGCCGGGGCGCTGTCATTCATCACGGCCTTTGCCGCGATGCTGCCACCCACCACGCGCTGGAACAGGTGTTCGACCACCGGATCCTCATTGCGCCACTGCTGGACCAGTGGGTGGCGCTGCCGAAATCATGAACCGTCGCAGGGTCGGGCTACAGGCGGCGCAGCAGACCAGCTCTGTCCTCAACCAATCAGCAGGAAAAAATCATGCAAATCGAAACCCCTCCCGCCGCCAAGCCCTATGAAAAACCCGAAGGCGAGCGCCGCGGCCTGGTCATCGTCAATACCGGTGACGGCAAGGGCAAGAGCACGGCAGCATTCGGACTCGCGCTGCGCGCGCATGGCCGCGGCAAGGCGGTGAAGATCTTCCAGTTCATGAAGGTACCGACCGCGCGCTTTGGCGAGCACCGCATGTTCGGGCTGCTCGGCATTCCCATCGAAGGGCTGGGCGACGGCTTCAGCTGGAAGAGCCAGGATCTGGAACACTCGGCGCAACTCGCGCGCGACGGCTGGCAAAAGGCCAGGGCAGCCATCCTGGGTGGCGAATTCTTCATGGTGGTGCTCGATGAGATCACCTATCCGCTGATCTACGGCTGGCTGCCGCTGGACAACGTGCTGCAGACCTTGCGCGAGCGCCCTAAAGAGGTTCATGTGGTCCTGACCGGGCGGCGTTGCCCGACCGAGCTGATCGAGCTGGCCGACACCGTCACCGAGATGACCAAGATCAAGCACGCCTTCAACGCCGGCGTGCCGGCGCAACGCGGTATCGAGGATTGAGTCCCATGGACGAAGACGGAACCAGGATAACGAAGGAGGCGCCCGCACACGCCTTCGACACCGATGCCGCGCAGGCGGTGTACCGCGCCATCCACGAGCGGCGCGACATGCGCCACTTCAGCGGTGGCGTGGTGCCCGATGAGGTGCTGCGGCGTCTGCTCGGGGCGGCGCATCACGCGCCCAGCGTCGGCTTCATGCAGCCCTGGCGCTTCATCCGCGTGCGCAGCCGGCCTCGTCGCGAGGGACTGCATGCGTTGGTGGAACACGAGCGCGCGCTCACCGCGCGGGCGCTGGGCGAGCGCGAGGACGAGTTCATGAAGCTCAAGGTGCAGGGCATTCTGGACGCCGCCGAGGTGCTCGCCGTGGCGCTGGCCGACGGGCGCGAGAAGCACGTATTCGGTCGCCGCACCCTGCCGCAGATGGATTTGGCCTCGGCCGCCTGTGCGATCCAGAACCTGTGGCTCGCCGCGCGCGCCGAAGGGCTGGGTATGGGCTGGGTCTCGCTGTTCGACCCGAACGAGGTGGCCGCCCTGTTGGGCCTGCCGCCCGGGGCCGAGCCCATTGCCTTGCTGTGCCTGGGGCCCGTGCACGCCTTCTACGACGAGCCAATGCTGCAGCGCGAGCGCTGGGCGCGGCGCCAGGCCTTGCCGGCACTGGTGTTCGACGACCGCTGGGACCAGCCCTCGACCCTGTTCGAGGCGCCCCCCGGTGCGGCGCCGCAAGCCCCCGCGCCAAGTGTCGATGGTTGAGGCCTGCGGGCTGCCGTCGCCGCGCTGGCCGATCGCGGCGGCGGTTGCGCTGGCGTTGCTGATCGACCGCTGGCTCGGTGAGCCATCGGTGCGTTGGCACCCGGTGGTGTGGATGGGGCACTACCTGGGATGGACAGGCTGCCGAATCGCGCCTTTTGCTCCTTCCCCCGTTGGGGGAAGGCTGGGAGGGGGACCTGCTTCGCACGGGAAAGACCCAAATCTCAAGCCATTTGTGCTGGGATTCCTTGCCTGGTGGGTGGGAGTAGCTATTGTTTTGATAGTTTCATGTGCTGTGAATTCCGCCCTGCGGCGTCTGCCGGGGTGGGCCGCCGTGCTGCTGCTGGGTATCGCACTCAAGCCCTTGCTCGCGTGGCGCCTGCTGCAGCGCGAGGTGCTGGAGGTCGAGGCCGCGCTGGCCAGTTCGCTGGCCGCCGGCCGCGCCCGGCTCGCGCGCCTCGTGAGCCGGGACGTGTCGGCGCTCAGCACATCCGAAGTGCGCGAAAGCACCATCGAATCGCTGGCCGAAAACCTCAATGACTCGGTCGTCGCGCCGGTGTTCTGGTTTGCGCTGTTCGGCCTGCCGGGAGCGGCGCTCTACCGCTTCGCCAACACGGCCGACGCCATGTGGGGCTACCGCGGCGAGCGCGGCGGCCGCGACTGGACCTGGGCTGGCAAATGGGCCGCGCGCGCCGACGATGTGCTCTCGTGGGTCCCCGCGCGCCTCACCGCGCTGCTGCTGGCGTTGACCGCGTGGCGGTGGCCACGTGGGCTAACGACCGAGGCCCGCCGCACCCTATCACCCAACAGCGGCTGGCCCATGGCCGCGATGGCCCTGCTGCACGGCGTGCGGCTCGGCAAGCCCGGCGTCTACACGCTCAATGCGACGGGGCGCGAGCCCACGGGTGCGGACGTGCAGCGCTCGGCCGCTGCCGGGGCGAGGGTGGTGCTGGTGCTGGCGGGGATCGCGTCCCTGGTGGGGGGCCTGATGGCTACCGGTTTCTTCGATTCAATTGGCAACAAATACTGAATTGCTCTCTGGCATGATCCGCTCGTGAATCAACGATTGAGCGTACCGGGCGAGTCAGTACAGGCCACCCATCCACAGAATGGGACAGGGGCGAACAGGGTGATCCGCATCAGGCGCCGTCATATGAGCCATCGCCAGTCCGCTCCCCACACCACGTAGCGAGGAATGCCATGTCGAAACTCCGTGTCCTGAACTTTGCGATTTCCATTGACGGCTACGGTGCTGGGCCGAACCAGGATATCGAAAATCCTCTTGGCGTCAGGGGGGCCGAGCTGATGGAGTGGTTTTTCCAAACCCGCGTATGGCGCACGATGCACGGCACGGGCGATGGAGATGGGGAGACGGGCGTTGACAACCGGATGGCCGAGCAGGGCTTTGACGGCATCGGTGCCTGGATTTTGGGCCGTAACATGTTCGGCCCTGTCCGGGGCCCGTGGCTGGATGACAGCTGGAAGGGCTGGTGGGGTGAAGAGCCTCCCTATCACACGCCCGTTTTCGTGCTGACGCAGCACCCGCGAGCACCCCTCAGGATGAAGGGCGGAACCGAGTTTCGCTTCGTCACCGAAGGCATTCACGCCGCGCTGCAGCAGGCACGGGCTGCCGCAGGTGGGCGCGATGTACGCCTGGGCGGTGGCGTGGCCACGGTGCGGCAGTATCTGCAGGCCGGCCTGATCGACGAGCTGCACCTCGCCATGGGGCCTGTCCTGCTCGGCTGTGGGGAACATCTCCTGCACGGCATCGATCTGCGTGCCTTGGGTTATGAGTGCGCGGAGTGCGTCGCTGGCGAACGTGCGACCCACATCTTTCTGCGCAAGCGCGTGTGAGCCGCGCAGTGTGCAATGGTGTGACGGCGCGACGTACGTGTCCTCGTTGATGACACGCTTGTGGTCGCTTATGGAATTGTCCAGTCGATCTTCCGGATGGCTTGGCCCCGTCAACGCATGAAAGTGGACAGGCTCAGCGGATAATTCCGCATGCTCCCCGAAACGATCGCAGCCGTGCCTGACGAGCATGGAGGTCCGGACGCGCAAGGCGTTCCGATCCACGACTTTTCCACCAACAGCAATGCGTGCGGCCCTTGCCCGGACGCGCTGATGGTAGTGCAGCAGGCCGACGCCGCACATTACCCCGATCCGGCCTACGACGCCTTGCGCCGGCGGCTGGGCGCTTTTCATGGCGTGCCAGTGCGGCGCATCGTGTTCGCGGCGAGCGCGAGCGAGTTCATCTTTCGCATCACGGCGGCGGTGGCGCGCCGTGGCGGGCGCGCCGTGCACTTGCCGAATCATGGTTATGGCGACTATGCGAAAGCGGCGCTTGCGTGGGGGCTGCAAGCTTTGCGCGGGGACGCGGCGGCAGGTGATGCGCAACTGGTGTGGTGCTGCGACCCGTCCAGCCCGTTGGGGCGGGCGCAGCCGGGGCTCGGCGAGCAGCTCGATGCGCTCGTGCCCGAGGCCGTCTGTGTGCTAGATCTGGCCTACGAACCCCTGCGGCTGCAAGGCCATCTCGCGTTGCGCGCTGGGCAGCGTGATCGCGTATGGCAACTTTGGACGCCGAACAAGGCGCTCGGGCTCGCCGGGATTCGGGCCGCCTACGCCATCGCACCCGCCGGCCCGGTCGGCAGTGCACTGCAGGCGCAGGTCGAGCGCCTGGCACCGTCATGGCCGCTCGGCGCGCATGGTGCGGCCTTGCTCGATGCCTGGACCACCGACAGGGTGCAACGCTGGCTGGCCCAAAGCCGCGAGACGCTGCGCCTGTGGAAGGCCCACCAGCAGGCGCTGCTGCGCGACGAGCTGGGCTGGACCTGTCTGCCGAGCGAAGCCAATTTCTTTTGTGCCAGGCCGGTGTTGTCGTACAGGATGACGCTGCAGCAGTCGCTGGCGGGGTTGCGTGCCCACGGCATCAAGCTGCGCGATTGCGCTTCCTTCGGCTTGCCTGGCCATGTGCGCGTCAGCGTGCAGCCGCCCGCCGCGCAGGCAGCACTGCACAATTCGTGGCAACAGTTGACCAGGGCAGGCCGATGACCGCGAAATGTGTCATGGTGCTGGGCACCACCAGCGGCGCGGGCAAAAGCTGGCTCGCCACCGCGCTGTGCCGGCACTACGCGCGCCAGGGCCTCAAGGTGGCGCCGTTCAAGGCGCAGAACATGAGCAACAACGCCCGTGTGGTCGGTGGTGGCGAGATCGGGAGCGCCCAGTACTTCCAGGCGCTGGCCTCGCGCGCCGAGCCCGGGGTTCGCATGAACCCGCTACTGCTCAAGCCCGAGCGCGACACGCACAGCCAGGTGGTTTTGCTGGGGCAGGTGAACGAAGAGCTCTCCAGCATGCCGTGGCGCGGCCGTAGCGAGCGGGTCTGGCCGCGGATCGCACAGGCGTTTGACGAGCTGCGCGCGGAGAACGACGTGATCGTGGTCGAAGGCGCCGGTTCGCCGGCCGAAATCAACCTGCACGACAGCGATATCGTGAACATGCGCGTGGCGGTGCATGCGCAGGCGCGCTGCCTGCTGGTGACCGACATCGACCGCGGCGGTGCGTTCGCGCACTTGTATGGCACCTGGGCGCTACTGCCCGAGGCCGAGCGCGCCCTGATCCACGGTTTCGTGCTGAACAAGTTTCGCGGTGATGCCACGCTGCTGGCGCCGGCGCCGCAGCAGTTGCAGGACCTGACGGGCATTCCCACCGTGGCCACGCTACCGATGTGGTGGCAGCATGGCTTGCCCGAAGAGGATGGCGTCTTTGATGACCGGAGTGTCGCTGCCGGTGTGGTGAGCCAAACCATCGCCGTCGTCGCCTACCCGCGCATCAGCAACCTTGACGAATTCCAGTCCCTCAAGAATGTGCCCGGCGTGCGGCTGGTCTGGGCGCGCAGCGCCTCGGATGTGGCGGGCGCCGACTGGATCATCCTGCCCGGCTCCAAGCACAGCAGCGGCGATCTGGCGTGGCTGCGCGAGCAGAGACTGGACCGTGCGATTGCCGCGCACGCAGCGCAGGGCAGGGCGGTGCTGGGCATCTGCGGCGGACTGCAGATGCTGGGCGAAGCGCTGATCGATCCGCACGGCATCGACGGCAATGGCCCCGGCTTGGGGCTGCTGCCGCTGGTCACGGTGTTCGAGGCCGCCAAGACAGTGCAGCGCCGGGGCGTTGCCTTCGGCGCAGTGCGCAGCCCCTGGGCGGCGTTGTCGAACGTGATGATGCAGGGCTATGAAATCCACCACGGACAGACCGCCCCGCATCCCGCCATGGCGGCGGGCGGCGATGCGGCGCGCGCGGTCATGCCCCACGGTCTGGCCTGGCAGAACCAGGCGGGTAATGTGCTGGGACTGTATCTGCATGGCCTGTTCGAAGATCCGGCCGCGCTGCGCGCGCTGTTCGGTGTTTGCGTGCCGACGCCAGACAGCGTGTTCGATGGCCTGGCCGACTATATCGAGCGGTATTTCGAGCCCGGCGTGCTGCGTGCGCTTGCGGCCTGATTCAGATACGCGTGCAATGAAACGCCAGCGTCTGGTAGGGAAAGCTCACCGTTGCGCGCCCGCGCAGCGCCGGGTGCGTGGCAATCAGGGCCTCGATGCGCTCGCGCACAAGGGCGCACTCGGCCGGCGCCAGGGCCGCGATGAAGCTCACCGACAGGAAGCGGTCAACGATCACCTGCTGGGGCGCGCCCACATGCCGGTGTTCGAAGCGATGCTCCACCAGTTCCGTGAAGCCGGGGTGCGGGAACGGTTGGCGCCAGTCGCCGGTGTAAAAGCGCGGTGCATCGCCTTCGTAGGGCGTGACGATGGCGGTCAGCGAGGCGACCCAATCCACCGATTCGTCGCGCACGTTCCAGACCAGGCCGAGTTTGCCGCCGGGCTTGAGAACGCGGTGGAATTCATCCAGCGCCGCTTGATTCGCGAACCAGTGAAAGGACTGCGCGCAGACTACCGCATCCAGCGAGCCACCCGGCAGCGGTATCGATTGCGCCGTGCCGGCCAGCGCCCGCACCGCGGGCAGGTGTTGCTGCAACTGCGCGCGCATCGCGTCGACCGGCTCCAGCGCAACCACATCGGCCCCGGTAGCGGGCAACAGGCTGGTAAATTTGCCGGTGCCGGCGCCTACGTCGGCCACGCTGCGGCCCGGCGCCAATGCGACGGGTCCGGTCAGCCAGGAGGCCAGCGCGGGAGGATACTCGGGTCTGCCGCGCGCATACATCTGCGCCTCTTTTGTAAACCCCTGCTGCGCGGCAACATGCACTTCATCCATGAAAATCGAACTCCCCCAGATTGAAGATCTCCATGATGCCGCATTGGCCCAGCGCCTGCAGCACAAGCTCGATCAAAAAACCAAACCGCTCGGTTCGCTGGGCCGGCTCGAGTCGCTGGCGCTGCAACTCGGCCTGATCCTGGGCAGCGAGACGCCGCAGCTGCAACAGCCGCAACTGCTGGTATGCGCGGGCGACCACGGCCTGGCCGCGCGCAGCGTCTCGGCCTACCCGAGCGACGTGACGTGGCAGATGGTGGAGAACTTCCTGGCCGGCGGGGCGGCGGTGAGCGTGCTGGCGCGCCAGCATGGGCTGACCCTGACCGTGGTGGACTGCGGTGTGCGGCACGATTTCGCGCCTCCCGGTGCGCCCGACGGTACCCGTCCCGGCCTGCTCGTGCGCAAGATTGCGTCCGGCACGGCCGATGCCAGCATCGGCCCCGCCATGACACCCGACCAATGTGGGCAGGCGATCGAGAACGGACAGGCCATCGTACAAGCGCTGCCGGGCAACGCGCTGCTGCTGGGCGAAATGGGCATTGGCAACACCTCGGCGGCGTCGCTGCTGCTGGCACGGCTCTCGGGCCACGATATTGCGGCCTGTACCGGGGCCGGGACCGGGCTGGATCCCGAGGCCGTGCAGCGCAAGACGGCCGTACTGCGCAGCGTGCTGCAGTTGCATGCGCAGGCCACGACGCCGCTGGACGCGCTCGCGGCGTTCGGCGGCTTCGAGATCGCGACGCTCGTGGGTGCGATCCTTCAGGCCGCCCGGGAGCGCCGCGTCATCGTGGTCGATGGGTTTATCGCCAATGCAGCCGTGCTGGTGGCGCAGGCACTGCAGGCCCGCGTCATGCAACGCTGCATCTTCGCGCATGCCTCGGCCGAGCGCGGGCATGCGCTGATGCTCGCCGAGCTCAGGGCGCAACCGTTGCTGGACTGGGGACTGCGCCTGGGCGAGGGGTCCGGTGCCGCGCTGGCCTGGCCGCTGCTGGTCTCTGCCTGCGCCATCCTGCGCGAGATGGCGAGCTTCGACTCGGCCGGAGTATCGAAGGCGAGCTGACGCGTGGGAAGGGCGCGCGGCGAGAAACCACCGGCGACGCGCCTCGCCTGCCCACGACGCCGATTGCCAATTTGAATTGAGGAGAACTCTGATGACGACGCTCTACCGGGGAATGGATCGCGCCACGCTGGATGCCGCGTACAACAACAGCAGAGCCGTGCCGGGCGCCGCCCGCATATTGGCTGACTTCCGCGCGCGCAGCGCCGACGTGTACCGTGACCTCCCATGCCGGCGCGGACTCGCCTACGGCCCGTCATCGCGCCAATGCTATGACTGGTTTGCGGCCGGATCGTCGGGCGCGCCCACTTATGTCTTCATCCACGGCGGCTACTGGCAGGCTTGCGCCCGGGAAGACTTTGCGTTCATCGTGCACGGGCCGCTGCAGCGCGGCTTCAACGTGGTGCTGGCCGAATACACCCTGGCGCCACAAGCGTCCATGACGCAGATCGTGGGAGAAATCGGCGCCTTGCTGGATCATCTTCAGACGGATCGGGACGGGCTTGGCGTTGCCGGGAACCGACTGTGCCTGAGCGGGCATTCGGCCGGCGGCCATCTCGCCGCCATGCACCGATCGCACCCCGTGGTCAGCCACGCCATGCCGATCAGCGCGCTGGTCGATCTGGAGCCGATCAGCCTGGGAGAGCTCAACGACAAGCTCCAGCTCACGGCGCGCGAGGTAGATATCTTCAGCCCGCTGCGGCATATCGCCCCGGGCCCGCCGACGACGGTGGTGGTGGGCGGTGCCGAACTCCCCGAACTGGTCCGGCATTCCCGGGAATATGCTGCGGAGTGCCAACAGCGCGGCGAGATTGCAAGGTATGTCCCGGTCCCGGGCTGCAACCATTTCTCGGTGCTGGAGGATCTGGCGTCTCCGACCGGGGTGCAGATGACCGCACTGACGCAGGCGATGCTGCAACAATGAACCTCCCATGATCAAGACCGCCCCCGACGCCTGGCAGGACATCCGCGACGCCGTGCGCGCGCTGTGCGCCGAATTTCCCGACGAATACCACCGCAAGATCGACGAGCAGCGTGCCTACCCCGAGGACTTTGTCGACGCGCTGACCAAGGCCGGCTGGCTGGCCGCGATGATTCCGGCCGAGTACGGCGGCTCGGGCCTGGGCTTGAGCGAGGCCACGGTCGTCATGGAGGAAATCAACCGATCCGGTGGCAACTCGGGCGCCTGCCACGGCCAGATGTACAACATGGGTACGCTCTTGCGCCATGGCTCCATCGCGCAAAAGGAGCTGTACCTGCCCAAAATCGCGAGTGGCGAATGGCGCCTGCAATCCATGGGGGTCACCGAACCCAGCACCGGCACCGACACGACGAAGATCAAGACCACCGCCGTGAAGAAGGGCGACCGCTACGTGATCAATGGCCAGAAGGTCTGGATCTCGCGTGTGCAGCATTCCGACTGGATGATCCTGCTGGCGCGCACCACACCGCTGACCGAGGTCAGGAAAAAGTCGGAGGGCATGTCGATCTTCATGGTCGACCTGCGCCAGGCCGAGAAGTCGGGCCTCACGGTGCGTCCCATTCCCAACATGGTGAACCACGAAACCAACGAGCTGTTCTTCGAGAACCTCGAGATCCCCGCAGAGAACCTGATCGGCCAGGAAGGCCAGGGCTTCCGCTACATCCTGGACGGCCTGAACGCCGAGCGCACGTTGATCGCGGCCGAGTGCATCGGTGACGGCTACTGGTTCATCGACCGCGTCACCCAATACGCCAGCGAGCGCGTGGTGTTCGGCCGCCCGATCGGGCAGAACCAGGGCGTGCAGTTTCCGATTGCCGAGAGCTATATCGAGGTCGAGGCCGCCAACCTGATGCGGTTCAGATCCTGCGCGCTGTTCGACGCCGGCCAGCCCTGCGGCGCCGAAGCCAACATGGCCAAGTACCTCGCGGCCAAGGCGTCGTGGGAGGCCGCCAACGCCTGCATTCAGTTCCACGGCGGCTTCGGCTTTGCCAACGAATACGACGTCGAGCGCAAGTTCCGCGAGACCCGGCTGTACCAGGTGGCGCCGATCTCGACCAACCTGATCCTGTCCTACGTGGCCGAGCATTTGCTGGGCCTGCCCAGGTCTTTTTGAAACATTGCGGGACAGACCGGAGCGCAACGCGCGCAGCTCTGTCCTCAACTGAAAAGGAAACCAGTCCCATGACAAGACCACTGGATGGCATCACCGTCGTATCGCTGGAGCACGCGATCGCCGCGCCGTTCTGCACGCGCCAGCTGGCCGACCTGGGCGCGCGCGTGATCAAGGTGGAGCGCCCCGGCGTGGGGGACTTCGCCCGTGCCTATGACGCTCGCGTCAAGGGCCAGGCATCGCACTTTGTCTGGACGAATCGCTCTAAGGAAAGCCTCACGCTCGACCTCAAGCAGCCCGCCGCGCTGGCCGTGCTGAAGGATCTCCTGGCCAAAGCCGACGTGCTGGTGCAAAACCTGGCGCCCGGCGCGGCCGCGCGCATGGGGCTGGGCTATGAGGCGCTGAGCGCCGGGCATCCGCAACTCATCGTCTGCGACATCTCGGGCTACGGCGAAGACGGCCCGTACCGCGACAAGAAAGCCTACGACCTGCTGATTCAGAGCGAAGCCGGATTCCTCTCGGTCACCGGCACGCCAGAGGATCCCAGCAAGGCCGGCAATTCGATCGCCGACATCGCCGCCGGCATGTACGCCTACACCAGCGTGCTGGCGGCGCTGTTGCAGCGCGGCAAGACGGGACAGGGCTCGCACATCGACGTGTCCATGCTCGAGTCGCTGGGCGAGTGGATGGGCTACCCGATGTACTACGCATTCGAAGGCGCGCCGCCGCCGCCGCGCAGCGCCGCCGCCCACGCCACCATCTATCCCTACGGGCCGTTCGCGGCCGGCGACGGTGGCGTGGTCATGCTGGGCCTGCAAAACGAGCGCGAGTGGAAGGTGTTCTGCGAGGGGGTGTTGCAAAATGCCGCGCTGGCCACCGATCCGCATTTCGACAGCAATGCGCACCGCAACGAGAGCCGCGAAGCGCTCAAGGCCATCATCCTGGCCACCTTTCGTGCGCTGACCACGCCCGAGGTGCTGGCGCGCCTGGACCACGCGCAGATCGCCAACGCGCGCATGAACGACATGGCCGGGCTCTGGGCGCACCCGCAACTGGAGGCGCGCAGCCGCTGGTGCCAGGTGGACACACCCGCGGGCGAGATCCCCGCGCTGCTGCCGCCCGGGCGCGTGAACAGCTTCGAGTACCGCATGGACGCGGTGCCTGGCGTGGGCGAGCAGACCGAGGCCATCCTGCGCGAGCTGGGGCGCAGCGACGAGGCGATTGCCGCGATGCGCTCCGCACAGGTCATTTGATGACGACCGCTTTACTATCGAATTAGTAGCTGCATGCCAATACCCGATAAGGGCTTGAGACCGATTTCTTTTAAAAATACCTGCCATGAATTCTCCCACCGCCCAACTCGCCGCGTTCGCCGCAGGCCTGCGCTTTGACGCCATTCCCGACGCCGTGATCCGCAAGACGGAAGACCTGCTGGTCGACTGGTTCGGCTCGGCGCTGGCCGGCAAGGGTTCGCGCCCGGTCGAAACGATCGCCTGCTTTGCCGCCAGCATGGGGCCGGCCGGCGGTCCGTCCGAGGTACTGATTCACCGCGGCCGCACCAGTGCGTATTTCGCCGCCATGGTGAATGCCGCCGCCTCGCATGTCGCCGAGCAGGACGACGTGCACAACGGCTCGGTGTTCCATCCGGCCACCGTGGTGTTCCCGCCGGCGCTGGCGGTGGCGCAGGCGCTCGGCGCCAGTGGCCGGCAACTGCTGACGGCCGCCGTGGCGGGCTACGAGGTCGGCATCCGCGTCGGCGAATTCCTCGGGCGCTCGCACTACAAGGTGTTCCACACCACCGGCACGGCCGGCACGCTGGCCGCGGCCGCGGCGGTAGGCAACCTGCTCGGGCTGGCTGCGCCGCAGATGCAGCACGCCTTCGGCTCGGCCGGCACGCAGTCGGCCGGGCTGTGGGAATTCTTGCGCACGGCAGCGGACTCCAAGCAGTTGCACACCGCGCACGCGGCATCTGCCGGCCTGCTGGCCGCGTATCTGGCGCAGGACGGTTTCACCGGCGCGGCGCAGATTCTGGAGGGCCCGCAGGGTATGGCTGCCGGCATGTCGAGCGACGCCGATCCTGCCAGGCTGCTGGATGGTCTGGGCAGTCGCTGGGCCACGGCAGAGACCTCGTTCAAATACCACGCCTCGTGCCGCCACACGCATCCGGCCGCCGATGCGCTGTTGCAGCTGATGCAGGCGCACCACCTCAAGGCGGGCGAGCTGGCCCGCGTGGTTACGCATGTGCACCAGGGCGCGATCGATGTGCTG